>JANLFS010000045.1:0-4051 GCA_024655925.1 Bacillota bacterium
TAGGCGCAACCGATTCGAGGAAAGGAGAAGTCCCCACTTCTTCTTGACTCAGACACTAAGACATTGCCTGTGGACAAGCGCGCCGTCATGTGCCAGGCGCCACCGAATCACCGAGGGGCCAGCATCCTGCGAAGAGCGTGAACGAGGGGGACACCGAACAGGATGACCGCTACGGCCTCACCCGCCGCCACGCTAGCCATGGCCGCAGGGACTGTCCAGGTGTGGATGGCGAGCCCGGAGATGAACGGCAGGTACCCCCCGACCACCACCCCATTCACAACGATGGGGAACGCGTAAGCCACCCAGGACCTGCGATACTTGCGGGTCAAGACCGCCGCGAGGAGAGTCGCGAGCGTCCCGAATATCACGTCCACCCAGCCAAACGGGCCGACGAAGTTCGCTACGAGCACCCCCACCGCCAAGCCCGGCACGGCCTCAGCCCACAGGATGGGCAGTACGGTCAGGCTCTCCGCGACGCGCACCTGGACTACCTTATACGAGAACGGGGCCAGAAGCAGACATAAGGCAACGTAGGCCCCAGCGATCACCCCAGCGCGCACCATCGACCTTACCTGGATCACGGCCAAGCCTCCCTCTCCGCAATAGAGCCTGTTGCCGGCCGGGTGCTACCGGCCTCCATACCAGCTTCCTACTGCTCTATGATACACAATGAGGCGTGAACGCGAAAGGCCCGCGGGCGGTGAGCCCGAGGGCCTGGGGTTCGCCAGATTCCTGTCAGTCACTGGAGACCACTGGGGGGGGGCACTGGGCCCACGTCCACCTCCGCCGTCAGTGTCTTGAGGAAAGTCGACGGGGCTGGAAGGGTGAACTTCGCGGTTACAGCCTGGAAGTTGCCTTCACTGTCCCACAGCTCAACGGGGGCGACTACGGACTCGGAGATGTCCACCTCCACGGGTGAGTTGAATGGGCTGACAAAAACCTGGACATTCGCCTCCTGGGTGGCAGCTTCTATGACGTCACCTGCGCCATCCTTGAACTCGACTATGAGCTTGTTGTACACTCCACCCGCGATGCCTTTGGCCGTTATGACCAACGTCCCGACAATGGGCTCATTCTGCGTGCAAACCAGTAAGGGCTCCTTGACCTCCATCACGAGCTTTGAAGCGATACACCCACTCAGCGTACTAGCTAGGAGCAGCATGGCAACAACCGCCACAACCCTGAGAGCAAGTGCCTTCTTCATGTCATTCGCCTCCTTTCGCGTATGCCTTGCTCAGCAGCGTACTGCTCCTGGGTAATTCTCGCATACTCACGTAATTCCTGCTGAACCAGAGGCTGCACATGAGGAATCTGCACTTGCTCTAGTCACCCGAGGCGATCAGCTGGCCAAAGCCTTCTCGACTCTCTGCTTGAGCGCAGGCAAAGGCGTTACACCCACCATCTTGTCGACCGGCCGCCCGTTCTTGAATATGATCAAGGTAGGTATGCTCAGGTTGCCAGCCAGTTCGGCATCATGAGCATACCTAACTGGCTGGCAACCTGAGCATTCTCGTCCACGTTCACCTTTCCGACCTTGACCGTCCCGTCCTTATAGGCCGACGCCAGTTGGTCGATTATCGGTCCCTGCATCCTGCAAGGCCCGCACCATGCTGCCCAGAAGTCCACCACACTCACCCCGGAGAACTTCCCGATCTCCGCATCAAAATTGGCGTCTGTCAGTTCGACAGGCTTACCGACCAAATTCATCGACATGGATGATCCTCCCTTTCAAGCACGCTCCCGAACGAGCTCTAGAGAAACCTGAGGATAGTGTTGACAACCTGCGCCAGTTCATCCCCAGCGTCTGACTCCCCCGCGGAAACCAGCGCACCGCGCTCAGCGGCGTGGGCTGCAATCACCTCTCGCTGTACCTTGTCGACTGATGCTCGGACAGCCGAAAGCTGCGAGAGGACCTGTTCCCAGTCGCGGCCTCCTTCAACCATCCGCTCGATCCCCGCTACGTGCCCTCTTATGGTTCTGAGCCGCTGGAGGATGTCGGTTCTCTCCGCTCTTTCAGGTTCCACGTATGTCGCCCCAATCCTTCTTTGCGTCCGGGTGAGCAAGACCCCGAAACATGCGGACCGCCCTATAGGGTGGGGGGGTATATCTGGGCCCATTTTACACCGGCACAGGCTCTGTGTCAACACCCGATCTCGCCCATGTGGTACAGGATGATGGACGCCATGACAATGCCAGCGGTCTCGGTCCGTAGGATGCGATGGCCGAGGGTAACTGTGACAGCTCCGAGATCACAGGCCGCCTCGACCTCACTGTGGGAGAACCCTCCCTCAGGACCGACGGCAAAGGACACGGATGGTCTGCTTTCGGGGTCCAGGGTGTCCAGAGCGTGGCGGAGTGTTCGCGTCCGTTCGAGTTCCCACGGGAGAAGAAGCAACCCGCCTGCCTGGGTGCACGACCGTGCGGCGTTCGCGAGGTCCGTGATGGGCTCGACATCTGGGATCCTCCCGCGCCCGCATTGCTTCGCGGCCTCCCCTGCCACCCGTCTCCACCGGGCGACGCGGTCCACTGCACGGGAGGCGTCCGGCCGGGGGATCGTGCGGTCCGTGATGACAGGGACGAACCTCGACACTCCTATCTCTGTGCACTTCTGCACCACGAAGTCCATCTTGTCGGACTTTGGGAGGGCCTGAATGAGCTGGAGGGGCACCTTTGGCTCCCGGACCGGGTGCGCCGTTGCCTCGATCCTGGCGAAAACTGCCCCCTGAGCAAACCGGCAGATCCTCGACACGTGCTCGGTGCCTGCCCCATCCGTTATGAGAATTCCGTCTCCCACGCCGAGCCTCAGGACCGTGCGTATGTGCCTTGCGTCCGGCCCGGAGATGGTGATGAGCCCCCCGGACACGGCCTCCGCAGTCACGAAGAACTTGTGCATGTCCGCGCCTCCGAGACTAGGGTTACCCAGTCGCCGATCTGAATCCGGTCAACCGGCGAATGGCCCTCCCGGGCCAGAGCGTCGGTCAAGCCCTGCTCGTGCTGGACTGTGAAGCCCCCAGAGACAAAAGCGCCGCCCGGCGCAAGGACCCTTGAGAGGTCAGGTATGAGTGACCGGACTACTTCAGGCAGGATATTGCAGACCACAACATCGAACCGAGCCGAGATGCCTTCCACGAGGTTTCCTTCCTCTATGGTCACGCGCTCCTTGACCCCGTTGGCCAGGGCGTTGGCCCGGGCGGTCTCGACTGCGACAGGATCCACGTCGATGCCCACGACCCGACAGGCCCCCAGCTTGGCCGCGACGATGGACAGGATGCCCGAGCCCGTCCCGACGTCCAGAACTGAAAGGCCCTCACAGACACGAGATTCCAAAGCCAGGACGCAGCCTTTCGTGCTCTCGTGCTGCCCTGTCCCGAAGGCCTCTCCCGGATCCAACAGGACTACGATGTCGCATGGAAGGGGAGTGTAATGAGTCCAAGTGGGAACGACTACAACTCTCTTTCCGACTCGTTCTGGTTTGTAGTGCTCCCGCCACGAGCGGTTCCAGTCCTGCGCCTCAACTCTTGTGAGGGTGACTTCGGGTTTCTTGTGGTCCGGCCTTCCGGCAAACACCCAGGCGAGCCCTTCCTCTATGAGCCGGACTTTCTCACCGAGCGTGTCGTTTACCGGAAAGTAGGCAAAGACTCGAGTGGGTCCGGCTGTCTCAACTCCGGAAAGATCGAATGATGCCAAAGGATTGGATGCCGCCCCTTCCGCAAGCACAGAAGGGCCGGTGAACGCGACCCCACCGGCCCCAGCTTCTCGGAATACCTCTGCCACCTGCTCAGCATCCTCGTCCGCAACCAGCACGGAGACCTCGGCCCAGATAGAGGCGGACTTGCGGCTCACGCTCGTCTCTCCCATTTGTCCCTGATTCGCTGGAATATGCTCTTCCCTGCATCCTGAGGCTCGCCCGTCCGGACCGCAGCGAGTTCCCGAAGCAACTCCCGCTCACGCTCGGAAAGCCGGGTCGGAGTCACGACATTCACGCGCACGTGCAGGTCCCCGCGGCCGCCCCCCCTCATACTGGGCATTCCTTTGTTCCGAAGGGTGAACA
>JANLFS010000045.1:4061-13122 GCA_024655925.1 Bacillota bacterium
CCGCTCTGAGTGCCTTCGGGTATCCTGAGTCGGCTCTCGCCGTCGATTGTCGGGACAGTAATCTCGTCCCCCAGGGCCGCCTGGGTAAAGGACAACGGCACCTCCGTGCCAAGGTCGTTGCCGTTCCGCTCGAACACTTCGTGGGGACGGACGGTGATGTAGATGTAGAGGTCACCCGAAGGTCCGCCGCGCACCCCGCTCTCACCCTCGCCCCTCACGCGAAGCTTGGCGCCTGTATCCACACCCGGCGGAATCTCAACGGTTACGCTGGCAACTCTGCGCACTCTGCCCGCACCAGCGCACCCCGGACACGGAGTCTCGATGATTGTCCCCTCTCCTCTGCACCTAGGGCAGGTTTCCACTCTTGAGAACCTCAGGAACGACGTGGAACTCACCGTCTGAACCTGGCCCCTCCCATGACATGTGGGGCAGGTTCTTGGCTCAGTCCCGGGCTTCGCGCCGCTTCCCCCACACTTTTCGCAGGCCGTGAGCCTCTCGACCTTGATGGTCCTCTCGAGCCCCGAGGCGGCCTCCTCAAGTTCAATTTCCAGATCGTAGCGGAGATCTGCACCTCTCACGGGCCCCACCCGCGCACCGCCGCCGAACGGGCTCTCCCCGAAGAATGCCTCGAAGATGCTCCCGAACGGGTCGAACCCGGTGAAGTCCCTGGCATCGAACCCGCCGGGCACACCATTCAGCTTGTGCCCGAACTGGTCGTACCGCGCACGCTTCTCTGGGTCCGACAACACCTCGTAGGCCTCGTTTATCTCCTTGAAGAGCTGCTCCGCGGAAGGGTCACCCGGGTTCACGTCGGGGTGGTACTTCCGCGCAAGCCTGCGATAGGCTTTCTTTATGTCGTCTTCGCTCGCGTTCTTCTCCACGCCGAGCACTTCATAGTAATCGCGTCTGCCCGTAGCTAAACACCGCCTCAGACCCGAGCCTTCCTCATGCTCATCCTGGTCAGAAGGTCCGAAAGCCCTTCAGCCATGAAACTAACAAGAGCCATCGCCCCCGCGTAGTCCATGCGGGTGGGGCCTATGACCCCGATGGTCCCGAGGGACCTGCCCCCAATGCCGTAGGAGGCGCTCACCACGCTACAACCCTTGAGCTCATCGCGGGCGTTCTCCGAACCGATCCTGACGCTGGGCCCGCTCGGCCCGCCCTTCGCGATACCAGAGAAAAGTCCAAGCACGAGATCGTCGGATCCGAGGAACCCCAGCACCGGCTTGGCCCTCTCGATCTCCCTGAACTCCGGCTGCGTGAGCAACTCCGTCAACCCGTCCGTGTAGACTCGTTCCTGGTCAGACACGCTGACCGCAGACAAGAGCAACTCCACCGTGCTTTCGATGAAGGATGCGTAGGCGGTGAGATCAGCCTGTACCTCCCGGAGGAGTCTGCCTCGCATCTGGCTCAGAGATGCACCCCGTAGCCGCTTGTTAAGTATCCCTGAGATCCGGTCCAGGTCCGATGCGGTCAGCGCATGTTCTATCGAGATGAGCTTGTGCTCAACCAGACCAGCCGTGGTAACGACCAGGACCAGCACGCTGTCGCTATTCACGGGCACAAGTTGGATGTGGCGGATTTCCGCCTCCCGCGCCGCGGGGGCCACCACCACGGACGCACATTTCGAGAGATCCCCGAGCACCTTGGCAGTGGCCTTGATCAGGGACTGGATCTCATCCCGGCGCTTCTCATACTCAGCCCTGATGCGTTTCTCCTCGAACCCGGACAGACCCCTCTCGCTCATCAGGGCGTCCACGTAGAACCGGTAACCTTTATCCGAAGGGACCCTCCCCGCGGAGGCATGGGGCTGCTCGAGATACCCTTCTTCTTCGAGATCGGCCATCTCGTTTCGTATCGTCGCTGGGCTTATGCCCAGGCCGTACCTACGGGCGATAGTTCTCGATCCAACGGGCTCGGCGGTGGAGATGTAGTCGTCAGCAACAGCGCGCAGGATTGCGCGCTTCCGCTCTTCCATGACCTTCTCCAAGACCATCACCGCCCTTCAGGTTACATTTCGAGTCCAGTACCCAATTCAGAATGATCTAATCTTTCCCGAGTGCTTTAGCACTCGTATGAGACGAGTGCTAATGTGAACATATCATCCAGCGTTGGTGGTGTCAAGGCTGCGAAACGACGAGGTAGCGGCCATCGAGACCCGGAAAGCTGACCAGAGCAGCCCGCAGGTTGGCTTTACACAAACTCCTGAAAGACCCGATTCCCCAGGAGAAATCCTTTCTCCGTGAGAGCGACCCTTCCCTGTGCCCTGGTGACGAGTCCGGCCTCGACGAGCGCACGCACCACGTGTCCGAACCCTTCCAGGTCCTCCTCAGCTACACCCTGTCGTGTCCTCAGGCCCAGGATTATCCGGTCTATTCTCTCTCCGTCGGCGCCCATGATCTCGCGGCCAGCCACGGGGATCTCTCCACTTCCCACACGCCGCGCGTATTCGTCCGGGTCGGAGGTGTTCCACACTCTCTCGCCATCTGCGGCGAAGTGTGAGTGGGCGGCCACGCCCAACCCCAAATAGCTCGAATTCCTCCAGTAGCCCATGTTGTGGCGGCATTCGTGCCCCGGCAGCGCGAAGTTCGACACCTCGTACCGCACATAACCCCGAGCGCGCGACTCTCTTACGAATGACTCATACATGTCTGCAGTTTCGTCCTCATCCGGTAGCCGCAAGACGCCTCTGGCCAACGCTTCAGCCAATGGCGTTCTATCCTCCACCGCAAGCATGTAGGCCGAGATATGCTCCGGGCGCAGCGCGAACACCCGCTCATAAGTGGCCTGGAACGAACTCTGAGTCTGGCCGGGGACTCCAATCATCAGATCGACGTTTATGTCAGAGAACCCTGCTTTTCGGGCGGCCCGAAACGCACTCGTGTTCTCACACGTCCGGTGGATTCGGCCCAGGGCGGCCAGTTCAGAGCCGTTCATGGACTGGAACCCCAAGGAAAGCCTGGTCACGCCCGCAGCGAGTAGCGCCCGGGCGTACTGTTCATCCAGAGTGCCCGGGTTTGCCTCGACTGTCACTTCGGCGACAGCGTGACCTTTCAGGGCCGAGGTGAGGCCCTGTATGATCCGACAGAGTACGCTCTCGGGGATGCAGGTGGGAGTGCCGCCACCCACATACAACGTAGCAACCGGCGCCACTCTGACGAGATCCCCGCGGCGGAGATTGAGTTCCGCAAGGAGAGCGTCAGCATAGGCAGCAGGGTCTCTCCCCTCCATGGGGTAGGACGCAAAATCGCAGTAGGCGCATTTCCGCACACAGAAGGGGATGTGCACATAAACCCCACCAGGCTCACTCATCTTCGCTTTCGAGCACAGCCATGAATGCTTCCTGGGGGATCTCCACGTGCCCGAACTGTTTCATCCTCCGCTTGCCCTCTTTCTGCTTCTCAAGCAGCTTTCGTTTTCTGGTAACGTCCCCTCCGTAGCACTTGGCCAGGACGTCTTTTCTCGCCGCCCGCACGGTTTCCCGCGCTATTACCCTGGCACCCACCGCTGCCTGCAGGGGTATGTCAAATAGCTGCCTGGGGATTAGCTTGCGCAGGCGTTCGATCACGAGCCGGCCGCGTCTTTCCGCATAGTCCCGATGAACGATGACAGATAGTGCATCGACGGGCCGCCCGTTCACCAGGATGTCCACCTTGACAAGATCAGATGGTCGCATCTCCAGGTACTCGTAGTCGAAAGACGCGTACCCTTTCGTCCTCGACTTGAGCTTGTCGAAGAAGTCGTACAGTATCTCGGACAACGGGATGTCGTATGTCGCCCTTACCCTTGTGGGCGTAACGAAATCGAGGCTGTGGACAATTCCCCTTCGCTCAGTCGCAAGTTCCATCACCGGGCCAATGAAGTCCGACGGGACGTAGACCTGCGCCCTCACGTAAGGCTCCCGGATCTCCTCGATTTCTCCAGCCGGAGGTAGGTTCGCCGGGTTGTCGACAAGAAACGTCTCCCCGTTGGTCCTGGTGACGTCGTAGACAACAGAAGGCGCGGTGGTTATGAGATCAAGGCCGTACTCACGCTCGAGCCTCTCCTCGACTATGTCCATGTGCAACAACCCCAAGAAGCCGCACCTGAAGCCGAAACCAAGGGCCGACGATGACTCAGGCTCGAAAGTTATGGAAGCATCGTTGAGTTGTAGTTTCTCGAGCGCGTCCCGGAGATCTCCATATGCCCCGGTGTCAGCCGGGTACATCCCCGAGAATACCATGGGTGTGACACGCCTGTACCCCGGAAGCGGCGTCGGAGCAGGGTCAGCTGCCAGGGTTATTGTGTCACCCACTGCGGCGTCCCGCACCTGCCTGATCTGAGCAGCGAGGAATCCTACCTCCCCCGGCCCCAGCTCTGCAGCGGGTTCCATCTCGGGGCGGAACACACCGACGTCTGTCACGTCGTATTCCTTGCCAGATCCCATGATCCGGATCCGCGAGCCTTGTCTGACGCGGCCCTCCATTACCCTAACGTAGATGATTACGCCACGGTAAGGATCGAAATGTGAATCGAAGATCAGCGCACGAAGCGGGCCCTGAGCATCCCCTGCTGGCGGCGGGATCCTGTCCACAATTGCTTCGAGAACTGACGAGACCCCCTGTCCAGTCTTGGCACTGACCATCAGAACCTCGGAAGGTTTTGCACCCAGGAGGTCTACGAGTTCCTCGCGGACCCGCTCGGGTTCGGCGTTCGGGAGGTCTATCTTGTTCACCACAGGGATGATCTCGAGGCCCGCGTCGATCGCAAGGTACAGGTTGGCAAGTGTCTGCGCCTCGACGCCTTGGGATGCGTCCACCACCAGAACAGCCCCCTCGCACGCAGCGAGGGATCGTGACACTTCGTAGGTGAAGTCGACGTGCCCGGGGGTATCGATCAGGTTCAATACGTAGGACTCCCCATCCGCCGCCCGGTGCTCGATTCGCACAGGCTTGAGCTTGATGGTGATACCCCTCTCGCGCTCGAGTTCCATCCTGTCGAGGACCTGCTCCACCATCTCCCGGCGATCCAGGGCCCCCGTGAGCTCAAGGATGCGGTCAGCGAGAGTCGATTTCCCGTGGTCGATATGGGCTACTATGGAGAAGTTTCGGATGGCGCTCTGGTTCATCTCATACCTCATCCGCCGGAGACGTCCGGCTGTGGAAGTCAGAGATGATTATACCACACCGAGCGCCATGGCAAGCGCCGAGGCCCCCACTGCGGCCTGCACCAGGAAAGCAGCGGGGCCTCGCATCTTCCCGTGAGGAAGAAAGCCTGAGTGGGTCGGGAATACTCCGGTGACGTTTCCGCCGGAGAGGTGGGACAGGACGACCTCGACATCGGGCAGGACTGCCCCGATCGTCCCGGCGACGGCCGCCCGGGACCCGAACCCCGAATTCCAGCACCCCGCAATCAGGACGGCCGCTGTAACAATATCGAGAACCGCCCAAGCTGGCTTCTGGTAGTCCGAGTGAGGGACCATGTCGAGGGCGCAGTGGCTCACAAGCCCAAGTGCGAAGGCGAGCGCGGGGTCCCTCGTGACCCGCGCCGCACACGCACCGAGGCAGGCGTGGACTGTGGCAGTCATGTCATCACTGCTCCGGGCCCAGATTCTTGGAGTCTTCCATCTCGATTCTGAACGCTCTCCCGAATACCTCCACCCGGAGCGCGCCCTTCTCCGGGACTGAGATGGTTGCAGGAGACCATGGCCGAGCCGCCCCGGCCATCCGGGAGGCTGCCGTACCAGCCGCCGCAACCCCCACCGCTACGAAGGCCGCGAGGGACACAAGCCCAACAATGAGGACTACCAGCTCCAGTATGGTGTGCCTTGCCATTCTAGCCTCAGAGGATGTTCACGAGCGCCCTTGCCACGAGTCGCGCGGAACGCTCGGCCTCCTCCCGGGTGTTGTCAGTCCCTCCGATCTCGATTATGATAGCTCGGTCGTGGACGTGCTGGTTAAACCGCGAGTGGGAGTAGCGCGCAACGCCACGCGACACTCCAGGGTACAACCGGTCCAGCTCAGCATCGAGCTTGAGTGCGAATTGGTAGTTCTTCCGCCAGTTCGGATGGGCAAGCGCGGAACTCTCTTCAGTGACAACGATCAACACACGCGCCACTTTCTTCCCGTCTACCGTCGTCGTGCGCAGCCTCTCCAGGTTTGCGGGGAGGGAGTCACGGTGTATGTCGACGATTGTCTCCAGCGACGGATACGCCCCCACCAGGTACTTCATGGTGACCAGAGAATTCACATAGCTCTTGCTCCAGTCAGGATAGTCATGGATCTTGGTGGAATGCACGGTGCTTGTGCCGAACGCGCGCGATAGCTCATCCGCCATGACGGCTCCCACCGCGATCACGCCCTCGCTCTTTCCCCAGCAGTAGTCGGCTCCCCAGCTCTTCCGGTACGCCTCGGAGCTATGTGTGTGGAGTATGGCGACCCTAGGCTTGGTCCCCGACATCGACAGGTTGTCGGACACGCGCCGCATCGCAAGAGCGGTGGGCGCCTCCGGCCGCGCCTGATCTCGCTGTTTCGCTGGGGCGGGAGCCGGTGACGGAGACGAAGGGGAACGGCTTTCGGGTTCCCCAATCGTCACACCGGACTCAGGGCGTTCCTCTGGGGCCCTGGCGAGTGTCTCCGCCCGTGATGACGCCTGGACAAGCGCCTCCTCCGTCGCTCCGTTGCTCCCACTGTCGCCCGTGCGCAGGACCTCTTTCCCCTTGTCGGCCCCTCCGCCTCCTGATGCTGACGCAGATCCTGCCCGCTGTACCTGCCAGGGCGCCTCCACAGGCAACGTCCCCTCACGTAGCTCGGCGAAGACCCGTGCGTCCGACGACCGTGCCGGGTAGGATTCCAGGCGTGCGGGGCGAACGATGGCGGGGAGTTCCGCCCGCACGAACGTCCTCGGGTCCTCTGGGTCTAGCCCGCCCATCGCTCCCATGGCCGCTCGGAGCGCCCGTGCCGCCAGTCCGCCCATATCCCGGTCCCCCGGGGGCATCTCCCTGGTCGAGTCAGACCGGTCGCTTGCGGTCCCGGAACTCCTCGGCCTCACAAACGCCCCGAGCCGGGAGATGATCCGGGACAGGAGAGAACCGGTGGATTCCACAGTCTCGTCCGCCCGCCCCGCACCCGAAATGGCGGGCACAACCTGAGCCTGTTCCTTCCTGGGAAGGCCAACGATCAGGCCGACTGACACCAGTATCATGACCAGGTAAAGAAGGGCCAGGTTTCGAAAGGCCGAAAGGTCGCGACGGCCCAACCGCCGCGCCCTCCGAAAGGGCCTGGGGCGTTGGCGCCTCGCCCGTTTCCAGGCGTTCACTTGCATCACCGCCCCCCAAAGCTGGCATATGCCTCTTTTCAGCTCTATGCGGGCGGCCTTGTGCTTATTCCGCCGCAGTCACTGCAAGTACTGGTATATCTCGTTCTCCTCTATCGCCGGATGCAGGGCGTAGTTTATGCCCCCGGCGACCACGTCCGATAGCTCCTTGACCAGCACATCCACTTCCTTCGGCGTAACCACCAGGGTGCCGAAATACGGCTGAAGAACCTGAGACACTACTTGCTGCGCCTGGCGGGGCGGGCCATCCTCTGGCAGCCTGGGTTGCTGAACAGCAACGCCGGGAGCTTGCCCGCGCTGCAGTATGTCCAGGGCATCTCCGACTATGGTCAAAGCGTGTACCACAGTGGGGACACCGATGGCTATCACCGGGACCCCCATAGCCTGGCGCGTGATCCCGAACCTCTTGTTCCCGATGCCCGACCCGGGCTGGATGCCACTATCCCCCAGCTGAACGGTGGTGCCCAGCCTGGAGACGTTTCGGGAGGCAAGTGCGTCTACCACGATGATCAGGTTTGGGCGTACTCGAGAGACAACTCCACCCACAATCTCTGCGGTCTCGATTCCTGTCAAGCCCAGGACTCCCGGGGAGATCGCCGCCACGGAACGCAGCCCGCCTCGCTTCTCAGGAGGAGTCATGGAGTGCACATGCCTGGTGACCATCACTTTCCCAACCACCATCGGGCCGATCGCATCTGGGGTAGCGTTCCAGTTCCCGAGACCGCACACGAGCGTAGTGAAGTCTTCCAGGGCCCGGAAGTCCGCCCCGAAGTTGGCGTTGATCATGTTCACCAGTTCCCGGGCGAGCCCATCTGCAACCTGCTTCTGAAGTTCCCTGTCGTGCAGCGGAAGGTCGGGAGCATCGATCGTTACGTAGTTGCCTGGAGCCTTCCCGAGGGCTCGTCCGGCCTCCTCGGTCATGATGCGTACCCTGGTTACGGACCCGAAGTCCTGGGGCTCAGTCTGGGAAACAACGCCCCGAACCTCGGCACCGGCGGCACCGGATGCGATCTGATGGGCTTCAACCGCGAGGTCGGTCCTGAGCACACCGGACTCTTCCTGCGGTGAGGTCTCGGCCGCCGGGGCAGTCCTCCATTTCATCCCGAAACCCCGTGTCCATTCCATTTCCGACTCCCCCCAAGAGACCATCGATTAGCCGTAGTCTCCCCCAGTGCAGATAGGTTCATCAATGCTTGCATTCCCAAGGTGTGCGTGGTAGAATCAGAACCGCGCAGTCGGACAGTCGGAGGAGGTGACATGCTGGTGCCGAACATCAAGTCAGCCAAGAAGCGCGTGAGGACGTCCAGAGTTCGGGCCCTTAGGAACGCGTCCGTCAAGTCCTTCGTCAAGACGGCGGTCCGGAGGTGCAACGAGGCCCTCGCCGAGCAGGGTGCCGATGGCGCGACTCAGCAGCTCAACCGGGCAATGAGCGCGATCGACCGCGCGGCGAAGAAGGGCGTCATCCACAAGAACCAGGCTTCGAGGCGCAAGTCCCGGCTCGCCCGGAAGGCGAACGCCGCCCGCGCCGCCGCCGAATAATCGAAAGGCCGAAGGCTCCACATCAGGTGCTCAGACTCGCCTACTTGACCGGTCGTGGGCTGGAAAGTAGGCTTGTGTCTTCTGTGGGCGGCGTGGGGCTCACGACCAGACTGCCCGATCCCCTTTCTCACCTGTCCTCCCGAGGCACAGATCTGATACAAGGATATCCATCGCGACATCATCCGGCATGGTCCCGGACTTGATCTCC
>JANLFS010000045.1:13132-25878 GCA_024655925.1 Bacillota bacterium
TGATCTCCCAATCGGACCTGGCGAGCCGCGAGACCATGCGCGCCAGCCTGACCTGACTCAGGCGTCGGGCCTGGGCCACTATCTTCCTCGCCACGAAAGCAGGTTTCCCGGTGGTGCGGGTGATGTGTTGCGCAACCTCCTCATCGCTCCTCCCCCGGTCCAGTTCATCCCTGGCCTCGATCAGCTGGCGGAGGTGCCCTGCAAGCACACTCTGGATCAGCTGTGAAGCCTTGCTCAGAACCCTCAGGTCCTTCAGGGCAGATGCAGCGCGGGCCCGGTCGCCGTCGGCCACAGCGTCACAGAAATCATATACCGACCTAGTAGCCCCGCGTCCAACCGCCTGCCGCACATCCTCCTCTGTGATGGCCCGGCGCCCAGGCCCAACATATAGAAGCAATTTGTCCATCTCGCCAGCGAGCGCCCTGAGGTCTGTCCCAATCAGATCGTACAGGAGCTCCGCCGCTTCACGGTCGATCTTGATCCCCATCTCCCGGGCGTGGTCGAATATGAACCTCCTCGCGTCCCGCTCATACGCCCTCCGGAACTCGCAGACCGTGATGTTCTCCCCGCCCGCCTGAGCTTCCTTGCGGGGAGCGGCCTTCGAACCTGAAAGGATCACCACGAAAGTGTCGGGGGGGACGGGACAATCGGACCGTTTTGGGCCTCCAAGGAGGAGGCGAACCAACCGGGCCTGGTCCTCGGTGCGCATCTCGTCGAACCTGCCCACCATGACAATCCGGGTTCCTGAAAACATGGGCACAGTAAGCACAGCCGATGCGATGTCGTCCACTGCCGCCTCCGCGGCATCGAACACGTTTGTGTCCGCTCCGGCTGACCTCTGTTCCATCGCCCTTGCGAGTGCCTCGGCCGCCCGGTCTCTCGAGTAGTCGTCCTCACCGTAGAGAAGGTAGACCGGGGTGAACCGCCCCGTCTTGATTGCCCTCTGGATCTCCGGATCCAACGTCGCTCCCTCCGAATCCAAGGCTCAGCTCTTCAGGCCTGTCCTGGCAATCCCCTGGATGAACTGCTTCTGCGCCGCGAAGAAGATCACCACCAGTGGCGCAATAGCCATGGTCGACGCAGCCATCAGCAGGTTTGGGACAGTGCCGAACTCCTGGTTGAACTGAGACAGCCCCACCTGTATCGTGCGCATGCCCGACGAATTCGTGACGATGAGGGGCCAGAGAAACGAGTTCCAGCCTCCAATGAACGTGAACAGTCCGGATGTGACGAACACCGGAGCTGCCAAGGGAATCATCACCCTCACCAGATACCCGAGCCTGCCACACCCGTCAATTTGCGCCGCATCCCACAGCTCGAGAGGCACTGTCTGGAAGAACTGCCGCATAATGAAGATGCCGAACACACTCGCAGTCCACGGCACAATCAAGGCGTAGTACGTGTCTATCCAGCCAAGGCGGGACACGATCACGTAGTTTGGGACCAGGGTGACCTGGTCCGGTATCATCATCGTGCCCAAAAGCACCATGAACACAACTTCCTTACCGAAGAAGCTCAGACTCGAAAACGCATACGCTGCCAAAGCAGATGTAGCCAATTGCAGCGTGGTCGTCAGAGTGGCCACGAGGGCACTGTTCAGGAAGTACCGCGGGAAGTTGGGGTCGGCCTCCCATGCCGACCGGTAGTTCTCAAGGATGATCTTGGAGGGAACCCATACCAGCCGGTTCACGTAGAGCTCCTCAGGAGCTTTGACGGACGTGGTCAGCATGTAGTAGAACGGCATGAGCATGACAACTGCGCCCACGGCGAGCAGGACGTAGACGATGGGCATCTGGACCGATCTTCGCACGCTCACCTCACCTGCCCCTCTTCCTCACTGATAATGGACGCGCCCGCCCAGAGCGCTCCGCTGCGCGAGGGTGAGCACGAATATGATGGCAAACAGAGCGTACCCGATCGCGGCAGCATAGCCGAACTTGTAAGAGCCCCAGCCCATGTCATAAAGGTACTTCACAACGACTCGAGTCGTCCCAAGTGGCCCACCGCCCGCCGAGGGCCAAAGGACATAGACTTGAGTGAACACCTGGAAAGACCCGATTATCGATATGATAGCCACGAAGTATGTGGTCGGTGACAGGAGCGGCCATGTGATCTTGCTGAACATAGTCCATCCCCTGGCGCCGTCGATCGCCGCTGCCTCGTAGTACTCGTGAGGTATGTTCTGCAGCCCCGCGAGAAAGATCACGACGTTGTACCCGAGATGCCTCCATATGCTCATGAGAATCAGGGCGAACATGGCCCACTTCGGATCGAGGAGCCATGCCTGGGGTGAGATGCCGGCCGGCCCGAGCAAGGCGTTGAGTAGTCCCGCCGTGTCCTCCTTGTAGATCCAGGTCCACACGATCGAGATGGCGACCACCGGAGTGACGTAAGGGAGGAAGTATGCTGTGCGGAACCAGGCCAGAGCCCGGACCTTCTGGTTCAGCAACCAGGCGACTCCGAGTGCTATGGCCATGCCGGTTGGCACCGTGCCGAGCACGTAGACTGCGGTGTTGCGAAGCGCCTGCAGGAAGTCCTGGTCGTGAAGGAGGTCCCTGTAGTTGCCGAGTCCCACGAAGTTCCATCGGCCGATCAGGTTGGTATCGAACAGACTTATGTAAGCCGCATAGAAAGCAGGCATGAAGTGAAACACAAGAAGGATCACGAGTGCAGGAGCTAGGTACAGGTAGGCCTCCGCTGATTCCAGAACAGGCCCAGACCGGCGTGATCGTCTCACTGGCGCATCAGCTCCCTTCGCGCAAGCCATTCCATTACCCCAAGTGTGAATGCCGAGTTCTCGAAACCCGGCCGCACAAGATCGTGGGAGGAGAAAGTGGGCGCCCCTACGCACACTACCCGGCCCAAGCCCACCTCAAATGAAGCCGCAACCACAGGGGCGCGGGCGTACGGATAGTACCGCCCTTCCCCTTCCAGGTCAACGTTGGTGGCCGAACCCGGGGCTCGGGCGAGCACCTGCATGCCGGGAACGGGCAGCGCACCGAACTCCGGTCCTGCCAGTGCACATGCCTCGGACACGTACACCGTGCCTCCAGAAGACAACTCCATCTTCACTTGAGTCTTCGCGTCATGCCTGATCTCATCGTACCCGAAACGAACCGGTGCGCCAAGGCCTTCCAGGATCTCGTTGAACTGACTCACCGATCTCGAGCCATCCTGCCCAAATGACCACGCCCCCAGAAGAAGCGCCCCGCCGTCACGGACGAAAGACACGACCGCGTCCAGTTCCGCGTCTTCAAAGGCAGTGGGCCCCAGAGAGAATCCGACCTCGGGGAGCGTGATCACGAGTACGTCATAATCCGCAAGAAGATCTGCGGTGATACGAGCACTGATAGACCGGGCGTCGTAGTCGTGCGCACGAAGCAGATCGAGAAAGGCGTCGAGGTAGCCAGAATACCGGTTGTTGTGACCTTCATCCACTAACACCTTGGGGAGTCCCGCGGGGTGAACTCGAACCTGCTTGCCGATGAATCTCTCCGGGGCAGCGCCTCCGGGGATGACGATCTCCATCTCGAGGCCTGCGTCACCATGAGCGTCGGGCACCCATTCGAACCGCACCTCTGTTCCGGCACCGGCCGGCACACTCACGACTGTCGACCCCACGAGCAGTCGATCGCGCGCCCCGGGCCGTGTGACATACAAGTGTGCTTCGACACGCTGCAGGGGACTGTCGTTCCTGTTGACGACCTCAGCGAGGACCCGCGTGGGAACCCCCTCGGTTACCATGGGATCCGCGACTGCGAAATCGCACACTGTGATGTCCGCCTCACTGGCAACCCAGATGGGGCTGGTGACAATGACATCCTTGTCCTTCTGAACCGCGCGAACATAGTACCAGTTGTATGACTCTTCGGGGACGATATCGAATGTCACCTCGAAATGCCCGCACCCCGGACCTGCGAATTCCATCACTACCTTCCCGCCGCTTCCGATCACTTGCACGGTGTCGAGGCAATCGTCCGGATCCGGGTCGTCGATTCTGATAGTGAACGGGATTCCCACACCGCGGAGGAGATCGGGAGCACTCAGGGTCACCGTCCCACCAATGAGCACATCATCGGACTCGAAGATCACCCTGACGTTCCGGTCCTCAGTGGCGTATGTCCTCATGCTGCGGAGTGCATCATAGACTGCCTCCCGGGTCAATTCCCATGCGAGCACCGCAGTTCTGGTATCCGCCGCGGTACCCCAGTCGGCTCGGTGGTTGTCCTGGTTGCTCGTCGCCCCAACCTTCCAGCCCCGGTCCAGGGCACGGATGTAAGCACGCTCATTTCGGATATTGTGGGAGTATGGGCCGTTCCCTACCTCGAGCAGGCACATGTACCTGTCCGCCCGGCCCGAGTAGGCGAAGTCGTCCCAGTTTGGCTGTAGTTCGTAATCGGGGTGGTTGAACATCCCGAACCCGTCATACATCGCGAGGAATTCTATCAATTCCGCAAGGCTCCGCTGGTTGTCCCGGGATGCCGCAAGAGGAGTTCCGTACCCCCCTGCGTGGCCGGATGAGTGTGTCCATTCGAACCCGATGAAGGGAACGAAGACGCCGGGTTCGTAGAACTCCTCCGCCTCTTCCAGGCTCTTGTGCCAGAGGATTATGTTCGTTTCCTCCTGCATGTAGTACCCGTGCTCCGTGGTGGCGAGGAAATCGAGGCCGGCCACATCTCGCGCATGTGTGAAGGCATCAGATGGGGTCAGCGCACCGTCTGAGTAGGCAGTATGAGCGTGGAGGATCCCGAAGTAGTGGTTCACCGGCGGCCGGGCTCCGGCTGCCGGCGCCACCAGGGCAGAAACCACCATCACACAGGAGATGCACGCGACCGAGAGGAACCGCGCCAGCCGTGATGAGTTCATGATGAGGAGCCTCCTTTCAGGCAAGCGCAAGCCCGGGGAGGTCGGTCACCTCGGGTCGACGACCCCGGGCTGGCATGCCAAGCTTACTGCGACTCACTTCAACCGAGCGTTCGCCTTCATGACCGCGGCATCAAGGGCCTCCTGGGGTGTGGCTTTCCCAAGGAAGGCTTTCTCAACAGCTTCGGAGATATCGTTCCTGATATTGTTCCAGGCTGCGATATTGGGATCGTACTTTATGTGCCGGAGCTGCTTGAGGCTCTCCTCGTTCCTGGGGTTCTGCTGGAAGAACTCCCTCATCATGTCGAGGTGCACGGCGGACTTCCGCACCGGAATGTAGCTGGTTCCGATGGCCCACTTGGCGGTCTGCCTGGGCTCGACGAGCCACTTGATGAACTCCCACGCAGCCTCCTGTTCCCGTTGTGAGGCTCTTGCGAATATCGCGAGGTCGGTCCCGGCGACAGGGGTGGACCTGTACCTCGGCTCCAGATATGGGAGGGGCGCGGCACCCCATTCGAACTTGCCCGCAACGGCGGCATCGGTATAGCTCAGGCCTGGGGAGGAAGTGAAGTACATCGCGACCTTCCCTGCCCCGAAATCAGCATCGAGGTATCCCGGGATGTAGTATGCCACCTTGTACTTGTTGAGAAGGTCCACCATGAACTGCAGGCTGCGGACTCCAGCAGGGCCCGCCACGGCGACCTTGCCCGCGGCGTCCATCCACTCTCCACCTGCATTAAAATAGAAGCACGCAAACATGTCGATAAAGGGCCGCAACCCCACGCCGTACCTGGTGATCTTGTCGCCTTCTCTGACTGTGAGTTTGTCGGCCGCGGTGAGGAACTCCTGCCAGGTAGCGGGAGGGGACGCGATGCCTGCCTGTTGGAAGGCGGTTTTGTTGTATACCAGCACATAGACGCTCTTGTTGAACGGCATGGTGTACCAGACGCCGTCAAAGGTGCAGGCCGCACGGAGGCCTTCCCAGATATCGTCGATCTCCAGCTGGGACATGCCGTTCGACCCGCGTACGAACTTCTCGATGGGGACTACTTCTTTGCCGGAGATGTACTCCGGAACCCAGTTGCCGTACACCTGCGCCATGGTAGGAGGTTTGCGGGCCACCAGCGCGCCTACGAGTTTCTGGCTCAGGGCACCGTAGTTCCCCTGGTACTCGGCTTTGACAACGATGTCGGGATGCTGCGCGTTGAACTCGGCAACCAGGGAGTCCAGGGTCTTACCCAGTTGGGCCCCCATAGCGTGCCAGAAGGTGACCGTGGTCTTGCCCTGGGCCGCAACAGACGAGCCGAACGTGCAAGCAACGAGCATCACAAGGCTCGCAAGGACAAGGATCAAGAGCCGCTTCAAGTTGTCCCCCGCGCCGCGTCCCGCGCGCGGGGTTTCCCCCTTTCACGTGGTTGTCTGCTGGCTCGTATTCGACGAAGAGGATTACACTCCTCTCGTCCCCTACCTATTTCGAAAGACTCTCCAAACCTCGAAACATCGGTGACCTGTTCCAGACAGCGCGCATGTCGGATATCAGGGTTTTCCGGAGGAGCGGCCAGAATGTCACTGTCACCGCCCCCACTTCGTCCGTCCTGAGCACCCGGGCGCCGGCAGCAGCGAGCCGCGCCAAGACTGCCTCGGATGGGTGCCCATACGCGTTTCTCCCAACGGAGACCACGACGGACTCTGGTGCTACCGCCTCGATGAACCTCTGGCCGGAGGAACCGGAAGAGCCATGGTGCCCAACTTTGAGAACGAGTGTGCGGGGCACACCCGCCCTCAGAGCACGGGCCTCGAATGCGTGGCCCGAATCCGCACACAGCAGGGCGGAGAACCCCCGAAACTCGATCCTAAGCACAATTGACGCCTCATTCGCATCCAGTCTGGCTGGTGCACCCGGTCGCGGTGGATTCAGAACCTGGATCGATAGGCCGCCCCACGCGATTGTGTGACCGGAAGCAACGGCAACCGTCACCGCCCCAGAGCGCTCTGCTGCCTTGATGAACTCCAGGGCGTATCTGGAACAGGGTTGCCCAGCGGGGACTATCGCGGCCCCCACCCTTGCTCCTTCCATGGCGCGCGGCAATCCCCCGGCATGGTCCGAATGCCCGTGGGTCATCACCACGGCATCGATCGTGCCGACTCCCTGCCTACGTAGGAACGGCCGGACATGTCTCTCCCCGGCGTACTGGTCCCCTCCATCAACGAGCATGACTTGCCCCGAGGTGGAGCGGACGTAGATGGCATCCCCCTGTCCCACACTGAGAAAGACCATCCGGAACGGGCGAGGGGCGGCCACCCATATTACTGCACCTGCAGTGACCACAGCGAGGGCTCGAGTCAGGCGGCGGGTGAGAATCCTCCGGGCCCGGAGGCCGACAGCAGGACGGAAGAGAGCACCTATGATGATCAAGACACCAAGATAGTAGAGGCCGATCTCTGGACCAGTCAGGGACCTGACCCAGACAGTCGTCCAGCCCTCCCTACCAGACCACAGAACAAACCTGCCCAGGGCCTCGAGAGCCGTGCCCGACACCTGGTTTACGGCCACTCCCATCGGCGACCAGACTGTGCAGAGCGCGCATCCGACGAAACCAAGCCAGAGAGCAATGGTGGCGAGGGGTAAGGCCACCAGGTTTACTAGTGGGCCCACTGTCGCGACCTGGTTGGTCATGTTGGCCACCACCGGCCACAGTACCGCGTGGATGCAGGCGGAGGCGAGGAGACAAACGACACACCAGCGAATGAACCTGTTGAGCCTCGCCGGCAATAGCGCTGCCAGCCGGGGCACTACCGTTACAGTGATGAACGCGGCCATGTAGGACATCTGAAACCCGGGGTCACCCAGGAGAAGTGGGTTCGCCAAGAGCTGTGCCAGCGCCGCCACGGCCAGGAGGTTTGGGGGCCTGACCCTCCTCCCCAACATGGATCCGGCCAAGGACAGCAGAAACACAAAGCACGCCCGGGCGACGGAGGTCCTCATGCCCGCCGCAGCGGCATAGATGAGTGACGCACACGCGGCGAGGGTGTTGGCAATTCCGACCGGCAGATGCATGAGCCGGGCAATGCCCAGCGTCGCTCCGATCACAAGCCCGACGTGGAGGCCCGACGCCGCAAGCAGGTGCCCCGCGCCCACGCGCCTGAATGCCTCGAGGGTCTCGCCGTCGAGAATGTCCGGATCCCCTAATGCCATTGCGAGGAATAGGTCTCGCTGGGCCGGCGCGAGGGTCATCCCCGCCGTCCTCGATACCAGCTCACGCACTGAGAGGCCGAGGCCTGTGAGCATGCCAGGGCGGCCCCGCTCGACCAATGTGATGTCGGACAGGCCTGCCCTCGCCGTGACGTGGATACCCGACCTGAGAAGGATGGTCCGGAAATCAGGCTCGCCCGGGTTCATGGCGCGCGGAGGGAGTTCGGGACGGAGCTTTGCAAGGACCGTGTCTCCCACACGCAGGTCTGCAACATCTGCAGAAGAGTCTGTGTGACCCAGCCTGATCCTGAGCCCTCCGGTGGCGGGCAACAGCGCGTCCCCCACGCCGACTCGCTTCGTGGATATCACCACCTGCGAGTTTCGTGGGACCGTGCGGACGTCTGCCACAATCCCACACACCGTGACCTCGGTTCCGGCAAACCGAGCGACCGAGATCATGGCCCCTCGGTCTATATGACAGACAGCTAGATCCCCGGCAGCCCATCCCGCGATGCAGAGAGCGGCCCAGGCAAACCCGGCCCTGAACCGAACGGACAATCGCAGGGTCGTCCCTGTGGTCGCGGCCACGGCGATCAGCACAAGAGCCAGGACCCAGACCAAGCCGGTGGGGACCCTCCAGAGCCCCGAAAGGATTCCCGCTGCGTAAGCAGTGAGGAAAACGGGAACGACAAGTCCGCGCATCTACTTGACTGTGACCAGAGGAAGTACCGCTTCGAGCTTGGCTTCACCGATTCCGGAGACGCAAATCAGATCACGGGGAGAGAGGAACGGGCCTGAAGCCGTGCGGTACTGAATGATCCGTGCGGCCAAAGCGGGGCCGATTCCGGGCAGGGTTGCGAGCTCCTCGGGGCCCGCCGTGTTTATGTTGACGAGTCTCGGGCCGGGGGTCTCAGCAGTTGGGGTGGACCTTGAGATGTCGGCCCTGCCGCGGACCTCGGCCACGCAGTGGCTGGGTTGGGGCGACAACAGCCCGGGTTGTGTGGGTATGAAGATCTGCTCCCCATCGGAGATGGGCAAGGCGAGATTCACTGAATCGGTGTCGGCTCCGGCCGCTGCGCCCCCGGCAGCTTCGACCGCGTCTGCCACGCGAGACCCAGGGGGGAGTGAATACACCCCTGGGTTGGCAACGCATCCCGCCACGTGTACAACTATGGCCGGGGCTGGAGAGTGGGCAAACGAAAGCGTCTGAGATCGAGATGGGGAGGCTGGATCAGGTTCGGGGTATGCTGGCCTCGCGGCGGCATAGGCCACGCCCGGCAAAGGGGGGACATCCGCCGGTGGGGGCCCGTCAGGCATCTGCCCCGGGTCGGGTCCTCCCGGCCCGGGCGAGTGCCCACCGGCATCTTCGCTGCCTTCGATAACCACCACCGCCGGACGGTGTGCCTGGCGGAACAGTGCAGCAGCCAACCCAAGCACGGCCACTGCCGCCAGGAGCATCGCGATCGTGCTCGCACGCCGTGAACTCATGGTGCTCCCTCCCGAGGCACACCGGCCTGTGGTGGATCGCCGGGCCTCGATCGGATCCTACCATGATGTTGGGATACGGACATCATGCGATCAGGCGAGCACCAAGAGTGATTTCGCCCGCGGGACTGATACTAGGCCACTACGATGTTCAGGAGCTTCTTTGGCACGAGTATGGTGTTCTTGATCTCCTTCGACCCCACGGCCTGCGTTACCCGGTCACAGCTCATCGCGGCTTGCATGATCTCGGTGAGGTCAGCCTCGGCAGGGACCACCACACGGTCGCGGACCTTCCCGTTGACTTGAACTGCTATCTCGATAGTCTCCAGCACCAGGGCGTCCGGATCGTACGCAGGCCACCTCTGCCTGTGTACGCTTTCACGGTGGCCTGTCTCGTGCCACAGCTCCTCGGCAATGTGCGGCGAGAACGGTGCCAGCATCAGGATGAGCAGGTCAATGACTTCTGCCATGACCTCTGCCCCACCCGGCTGCTGCATCACTTCATCCTTCAGCTCGTAGACGGAGTTCACGAATTCCATGATAGCCGCGATCGCTGTGTTGAAGTTGAACCTCAGGGATATGTCTTCCGTGACTTTCTTGAGCGCTGCGTGCGCCGCCCGCCTGAGTGCCAGTTGCTGCCGGGTGAGTCTGTTCGGGCCGGTGCGTTGCGTCGGGCAGACATCTCGGGCCTCCTGGAACTGGTACACAAGCCTCCACACACGCTGGAGGAACCTGGATGATCCCTCGACACCCTCGTTACTCCACTCCAGGTCACGTTCGGGCGGCGAGGCGAACAGGGTGAACAGGCGCGCTGTATCGGCCCCATAGGTGTTGATGATTTCATCAGGGTCCACGATGTTGCCCTTGGACTTGGACATCTTGGAACCTCCGAGAGTTACCATGCCCTGCGTGAGGAGGTTCTGGAACGGCTCATCCACGTTAACCAGGCCTAGATCGTGCATGACCATGGTGAAGAACCGGGCGTACATCAGGTGCAGGATGGCGTGCTCCACACCGCCGATGTACTGGTCCACCGGCATCCAGTAGTTCACCCGATCCAGGTCCCACGGGCCTGTGTCTGTCTTAGGAGATGTGAACCTGAGGAAGTACCACGACGAGCAGACAAAGGTGTCCATCGTGTCTGTCTCTCGCCTGCCTCGGCCGCCACATTCAGGACAGATGGTGTTAACAAACTCGGGGCTCTCCAGAAGTGGGGATTGCCCTGTCGGCATGAATCTGACATCCGTAGGCAGGAGAACTGGGAGATCCCTCTCCGGCACAGGGACGATCCCGCACCGGTCACAGTAGACGATCGGAATGGGCGCGCCCCAGAACCGCTGCCTGGAGATCAGCCAGTCACGCAGCCTGTACCTGACCGCAGGCCGGCCCTTTCCAGTAGACTCGAGGAAGTCTTTCATCGCCGGTTTGGCCTGGGCCGAGGGCATCCCGTCGAACCGCTCCGAGTTGACCTGGACTCCGTCACCCGTGTAGGCCTCTGTCATGGTGTCTCCGTCCAGTTCCTCGCCTGGAGGGTTTATCACCACTCTCACCGGAAGGCCGAACTTCCGGGCGAATTCGAAGTCGCGCTCGTCGTGGGCGGGGACTCCCATGACCGCACCGGTCCCGTACTCCAGCAGCACGTAGTTGCCGATCCAGATGGGAATCCTCTCTCCATTGACCGGGTTCACAGCGTAAGCCCCGGTGAACATGCCTTCTTTTTCCATGTCCTCTGCGGTCCTGACTATGTCATCCTGAGAGATTATCCTGTCCACGAACCGTCTCAGCGCGTCCTGGTTCGGCCGCCCGGCAATCAGTCTATTCACGAGCGGGTGCTCGGGGGCGAGCACCATGTAGGTGACTCCGTAGACTGTGTCATGTCTGGTGGTGAAGACTGTAATCGTGTCACCGGTCTCCGGCACGACGAAGTCCAGGTCAACGCCTTCGCTTCTGCCGATCCAGTTTCTCTGCATTGTCTTGACCTTGTCTGGCCATCCTGTCAGGGTGTCCAGGTTGGCCAGCAGTCTGTCGGCGTAATCCGTAATTCGGAAGAACCACTGTTCCAGAGAGCGCTTTGTGACCGGGGTGTCACACCTCTCACAGAGCCCTGCTACCACTTGCTCATTCGCGAGCACAGTGGCGCACGAAGGGCACCAGTTGACTTTCTGATTCTTCCTGTAGGCCAGCCCTTTCCGGTAGAGTTGGAGGAATAGCCACTGGGTCCACTTGTAGTAGGAGGGGTGACTCGATGCGACTTCCCGGTCCCAGTCGTAGCTGATGCCCATTCTCCGCAGCTGAGAACGCATGTGGGCGATATTCTCCTCAGTCCATTTCGCGGGGTGAATCCCGTGCTTGATGGCGGCGTTCTCAGCGGGAAGCCCGAATGCGTCCCAACCCATCGGATGCAGAACGTTCCAGCCGTTCATGGTGAGATACCGGGCCACGACATCGCCTATGGAGTAGTTCCTCACGTGACCCATGTGGACCCGTCCAGATGGGTAAGGGAACATCTCTAGCAGATAGAACTTCGGCAGGTTCGGATCCTCCGTGACCTTGTAAAGTCCCTCCCGCTCCCACTCCGACTGCCACCTGGATTCGATGTCCTCAAAGAAGTACTTGTCACGCATGCCCATCCCCCTCCCGATACCTCTGCCAATCGGGTAGAAGGGGGCGGCTAGCCCCCGTCCTCCCACACCACCGTACGTACCGTTCGGTATACGGCGGTTCATTAGACTAACGATACGAGCTGTAGAGATCCGATAGACTCAGGAGCCCTTGGTTTCGCCAGTAGGCGAGGCCGAGGGCTTTGCTCAACTGAGGAGTGAGCGCAAGCCTCCGGTACCCCTTGCGGGACCCGCTTATGTTCCTAGCCCAATCCTCTGGAATGCCCAGGGCGACGAGGTTTCGACGCCTGGTCAAGGGCCTCTTCCACTGCCCGAGCAGGCACATCCGCAGCCGTCTCCGTATCCATTCGCCGAGCCCGTGGAAGACGCTCGGGGTCTCAGCCATCCTGAAGCAACCCATCCAACCCCGGAGGCAGACATTCAGCGCGGAGATCCTATGTCCCATGTTCCTGCCGTTGCTGCGGCCGGTGATCTCGCGGATCCTTCCGGGGAACCTCTCACGAGCCTTAGCCGCTAGACGGACACGGGGCTTACGCTCCTGGGTGAACGAGAACCCCAGGAACCCTCGCTTCCACGGCCGGTCG
>JANLFS010000046.1 GCA_024655925.1 Bacillota bacterium
GGTTTGGGCGTGAAGTCTTTCCGCCTGATATGGTTCAGTTCAGAGGCCGGGCCGTACTGGTCGTAGGAGAGTAACCCTTCGACGCCGACTGACTCCGCCGTGGCCCTATTGGCGAAGAGCAACTCAGGCAAGGCGTTCATGGAGGGAATGCCGAGGATGATCTTGGCGGCGTAGGAGAGGAGAAAGTATGACAAGGGAAGCATCATGCGCTTGTAGCCGAAGATGTTGAAAGCACTGAGCTTGTCGATGAAGCCTATGTCCTTCATGAAGACGAAAAAGCCGTCGAGGGCTCCAGCAGAGGCGAGAGGGTGAACCGCGCCGACCTCCCCGTGATCGAAGAGGGCCTTGGCTGCTCTTGCGTCGTCTCTGCTGGCGAAGCGGAGCTTAACCGCGAGCTTTCGCCGTCTTCGAGGAATCATGGGCGCCTCTTGGCCGCAGCTGAAGGGGAATGGCGCGGGACTGAGGAGAAGACTCCCCACAGAAAGAGGCGTACCTCTGGGAAAACATGGGGACTCAAGACTATTTGTTGGCCAGGGATACCCAGACACGAATCGGCGCTATCCGTCACCGCGCAACTGGAAATTCACTGGAACACTATATCGTGAATCGAGACTGTCAACTCCGGCCGTTTGACACGTATGACCACCTGTAGTAAAGTACAGTGGGCAAAACGGGAATTGGACGGGGATGATGCCGATGATGCAGTTCGCTGTGATCGGGCTCGGGAGGTTCGGCAGCAGCGTCGCGCGGACGCTTGCGGACTTAGGGCAGGAAGTCTTTGCGATCGATACGGATGAAGAGAAAGTTCAGAAGCTTGCCAACACCGTTACACACGCGGTGGCCGCGGACGTGACAGATATTGATGCCATGAGGTCGCTCGGCATCAGGAACGTCGATGTGGCGGTTATCACCATCGGAACCGATGTCAAGTCGAGCATAGTGGGAACCATGGTCCTCAAGGAGCTCGGGGTCAGGCAAGTCGTGGCTAAGGCCCACGACGAGTTGCACGGAAAGGCTCTGGAGAGAATCGGGGCCGACCGGGTCGTTTACCCGGAGCGGGACACAGGTGCCCGGCTTGCACGCCTCCTGACGTCGACAAATATCGTCGAACAGATTGATTTGGATCCGGAGTACAGCATAGTGGAGATGGTAGCCCCCGACCACGTTGTCGGGAGGAGTCTGGCCGAGCTGAGCATCCGCGCCAGGTTCGGTGTTTACATCATGGCGGTGCGCCGGAACGGCAGCATAAAGGTGGCCCCGGGCGCGGAAGATGTAATCAACAAGGGGGACGTCCTCGTTGCCATAGGCCATAACGACGACCTACAGAAGTTCAAGAGGCTGTAGATGCGTTCGAGCTGGCGGGGCGCCGTGAGGCGCCCTTTCGTGCTTCCTTGGGTCATCCAGTATGTTGGGTGGAGGCGGCTATGGAAAGAGTTCACAAGTACCTGGCGGGTGCAGGAGTGGCGTCGCGGCGCAAGTGCGAGCAGCTAGTCGCGAGTGGACGAGTGACGGTCAACGGTGTGGTTGTAGCAGACCTCCGCAGACTGGTGGATCCGGAGAGAGACTCGGTCGCCGTGGACGGAAGGACCATCCATCCTGTGGCTGCCCACACTTACATCGCCCTCCACAAGCCGCGGGGGTATGTGTCCACAGTCACGGATACCCACGGGCGTCCGACTGTCCTGGACCTGGTCAGAGCAGTGGAGGGCAGGATCTACCCCGTGGGCAGGCTGGACATGGACAGCGAAGGCCTGTTGTTGCTCACAAATGATGGGGAGATGGCCTTCGGACTTACCCATCCTAGCAGAGAAGTCCCGAAGACGTACGTAGTGACTGCGAAAAAACCCATCTCTCCGAGAGACCTTGAGATCCTGAGGAAGGGGGTCGAGCTTGAAGATGGCGTGACTCTCCCGGCCCGGGCAGACCTCGTCGACGAGTCCGGAAGGGTTGTAAGGATGGTGCTCAGAGAAGGGCGGAAGAGAGAGATCCGCCGGATGTTCGAGACCCTGGGGAACTCGGTAGAGCGCCTCATCCGGGTCAAGTTCGGCCCCATCTCCCTGGGGAAACTGGCCCCGGGGCAGTACAGGCGGCTCACCCGGTCTGAGGTGGAGGAACTCCGTAACCTTACAATGTACGGCAAGGGGTCATCCCACCGATGACAGAATGTGATACAATAATGGAAACAACGTAGAATTATGGTGCGGCGTGGATGACACTGATGCGTCTGGGAGTGCCAAACCCTCTGGAGGGGTGCAAAGATGCGCGCGGTTTCTGACGCAAGAGGGGTTGGTCTGGTCGAGGTGCTGGTCGTCATTGTGATCCTTGGGATCGTGGGTGCCTTTGTGTACTCAGGCACGGTCATGTCTCTCCGGATCAGCGAGGCCGGACGGCAGAGGGTGGAGGCGGCCGCCCTCATGGGCGAGGTGCTGGACCGGGTGTCGGAGATGAACCTTGGGACACTGTCGGGCTCAGGGCCGTTTGCCTACCCTTCTGAGAGCAGGTACAGCGCCACGTACCGCGTCGAAAGCACTTCCCTGGGGGTGTACCGCATTGAGGTGGAGGTGAGCTTCGCTGGAGAGACGCTTTCGTCCGGTGTTCTCCTGGTTCATCAAGGGCCGTAGCCGAGGTTCATGCCGGGCCGGTCTCACCCTTGTAGAGGTCCTCCTGGCTTTGGTGTCTCTTGGAGTGATAGCCGGGGGTATCTTGGCTTACCTCAACCTGGGGACGAGGACAGATCGGAGGATCCAAACCCAGGCTGTGCTGGCACAAGACATGTCGGTTGCACTTAACCGGATCCTGGATGGGTCCGGCGGTGGGTACAAAGGGCTCCGCGCAGCCGCCTCTGTCCACGCTGCGACGGCAGGCGGGGTCACCCGTTACCGCCTGGAATACGGCGGGATGTGGGAGGAAGAGTACTGGGTGGAAGACTCCACTCTCAAGAGGGCTCTAAACGGGGGGACGGAGGAACGAATGGTGCGGGCGACCGCCCTGACCATCCAAAAGACTCCTTCTGACTCCGACCCCGAGTCGATGTACGAAGTCACACTCGAGGCCCTGGGGACCGGGGGTGAGCCCCTCTCCTTGACTGCCCAGGTGAGGCTCCGAAACTATGTGGCACCGTGAGCGCTGGTGGGGGGGATTCTCATGGGTTCTTCCATACGTGGCGAGCGCGGCAACGCCCTGGTCATCACAATGGTTGTCACAGTAGTGCTCGGTCTTATGCTCGCTGGTATGCTTCAGGTCTCTAGCATGTCGCACCGGGTCGGCCGGTTCGAAGTCCAACGCCAGCAGGCGTTGGCCGCCGCGGAGTCCGGGCTGAACGTGGCGGTCGCTCGCCTCGCGGCCGGGAGAGCGCTCGTTCGAAGTTCGTACCCTGATGACGACCCAGGGATTGACACCGAAACAGACGACTGGCTCGGCCCCGGCACCGGCTGCAGGCCGCCAGAGGTTTCCCTCGGGGATGGCGTATCATTTCAGGTGTGGGTGTCGGAGCCCACCGGGGGGGTAACGACCCTGGTCGCGGTGGGGAGATCGGGCGGGCGGACGCGGACGCTCAGGACCCAGGTCTCTTCCGGGATGAGCGACGTGAGCTTCGACAACGCCATCACTAGCACCAGGGCTTCGGCTGACCGGAAAAACCCGGCGCTCAACATCACCGGGTCGGCGAAGATATTTGGGGGCGTGCGTCTTGAGGCTTCCAACCACGATGCTATCAACATGGTCGGCAGTTCCAGGATCGAGGGCATACTTACCATGGGGCCGGGCACAGACGTCGGCGCGGTTCTCGAAGACCTCGGCAGCCGAGTAGATGGAGTGGAGGCATCCAGCAGCGTCAGGACCTACCCAGGGCCGATACCTCCGAGCGGGCTGCCGCTGCGGGGAGCTTTCTCGCATACCGGGTCAAAGGATGCGCGCATAGGCTCGAGCGGAGAATACACTTCCTTCAGGCACACCGGGTCGGGTAACCTGACCTTCGATGCGACCCTCGGGGATATCACCATCTACATAAGAGGCGACTTCGACTTTACCGGGAGCGGCGAGATACGGGTGATCGGCGACCACAGGGTCAGAGTGTATGTCGACGGCGAGGTCAAAGGAACTGGGTCAGGAGTGATAGGTGCGTCCGGAGACCCTCGCGACTTCATCATCTACTGTCTCGGTGACCGAGTCTGCATCACCGGCAGCACCCCAGGCAACAACACGCCACCGTCGGCATTCGCGGTATACGCTCCCAATGCCGTGGTAGACATCACAGGTTCCCGAGACATACTGGGCGGGATAATCGGTGACCGGGTCAACATCACGGGCAGCGGAAGCATTACCTGGTTCGAGGGCCTGAGTGACTTGGACCTGGGTGAGACAGAAGGTGCGCCGGGCTTCGTGGTCGGGTCCTGGCTCGAGCTTCACTGAGAGGTAGCAGGTTGTTGAGAGTGGCTATCATCGGCGCCGGGGCCTCAGGGCTCATGGCTGCTCAGGCGGCCGCGCGGGCCGGCGCGTCCACCGTCGTATACGAGCGTAACCAGATGGCGGGAAAGAAACTCCTGATAGCCGGGAAGGGACGCTGCAACTTCACTAACGACTGTTCAGTCGAGAAAGTGGTTGAAGCTTTCGGGAGCAATGGAAGGTTTCTGTACTCCGCCGTGAGCATGTTTGGTCCAAAGGACATGTGTGCCCTCATGAAGAACCTTGGCGTGGGCTACAAGGTCGAGCGGGGCCGGCGGGTATTCCCGGTAAGCGACAGAGCCTCGGACGTAAGAGACGCTCTGCTCGCTTTCGCACTTTCTGCTGGGGCGCATGTCACCACGGGGACGAGGATCACTTCCCTCGTACTTCAGTCGGGCGCGGTGGCCGGGGTTCGGGACGCCTCTGGGCACGTACACTCAGCGGACGCGGTGATAGTGGCGACAGGCGGGGCCTCCTATCCCGCAACGGGCAGCACCGGTGACGGGTACAGGCTCGCCCAATCGGCTGGCCACAGTGTTATCCCACCTCTGCCCGCGCTAGTGCCCATTGAGACAGTGGAAGAGTGGCCTAAGGCTCTTGCCGGTCTGACTTTGCGCAATGTGGAGCTGTCTCTTAGTGACCAAGGCCGCCTTGTGGGCCAGGAGTTTGGTGAGATGCTGTTCACTCATTTTGGCGTGAGTGGCCCCATAGTGCTCACTCTGAGCAGGCAAGTCTGCACTTCGCTCCGTTCCTCCCCGATCTTGACCCCCGGGAGGTTTCGCCTGTCGATCGATCTCAAACCCGCCCTCGATGAGCCAACCCTCGCACGGCGAATCCAGCGCGATCTTGTTAGAGGCTCCCGGAAGCATCTTGGCAACTCCTTTGGGGAACTACTCCCACGGGCGCTCATCCCGGTAGTGATTGCACACAGCGAGGTCGACCCGGCGACTCCAGCGAACCAGGTCACCCGGGAACAACGGGATGCCCTGGTCCGCACTCTTAAGTCTTTGCCCCTGTCTGTCGCGAGGACGCGCCCGCTGGATGAGGCAATAGTGACATCAGGAGGAGTCGATCTTGATGAGGTCGATCCCCGGACCATGGAATCGAGGCTGGTACGGGGACTCTTCTTCGCAGGTGAGGTCCTGGACCTGGACGCGGTGACAGGAGGCTACAATCTGCAGGCTGCGTTCTCCACAGGACGCCTGGCGGGTCTGTCTGCCGCGAGAGGTGCTCGGAGATGAGAAGACGGTGGGATGCCACAGGGGTAGCCCTTGCCTCCTTGGCGTTCGGGACAATGATCATTTGTGCTTTGGCACAGGTCAGCCTGGTGACAGGGGCAATCCCACGGTCACTCCGCCATGTGGAAAGGCTCGAAGGGACTCCTGTCTGGCCTGGACTCCAGGATGACGGTTCCGGCAGTCCGGCCAATCTGACACCGGCAGGACATGTGCCGGAGGTTGGCGTCATAGTCCTGGAGGTGGAAGAGACTCCGCCCGAGCATGTGGGTGTTGTGGTGACTGTGAACGGAAAGGACAGCGCCGACTTCAGATTCGGAAGGGCCTCAGTCGTCGTGCGTCGAGGCGACCTGATTGAGGCAAGGTGGGGCACACCGGTTCCTTTGGACAGGACCCTGACCATCCGGGTGGTGGAAGCTTCGCCGAACGTCAGGTGGCCTTCAGTGAGCGAAGAGTGCGCGATCGGGGCTGAGCCCACACCTCTATGGACTGTGAAGATGTGAGGGAGGTGCAGCATGTGGCTGAACGGCTCGTGGGGATCAGAGGGGCCACGACAGTGGAGGCCAACAGGAGGGAAGATATACTGGAGGCGACGAGGGAGTTGCTCGAGGCCATGACTCGAGAGAATGCGCTCGAGCCGGGCAGCATCGTCAGCGCGCTATTCACTGTCACTGACGATTTGAATGCCGAGTTCCCAGCTGCAGCCGCACGTGCCATTGGCTGGACCGAGGTCGCGCTGATGTGCGCGAGGGAGATTCCCGTGCCCGGCAGCATTGGCAGATGCATACGGGTCCTGGTCCACGCGTACATGGCGTCCGATGCGGGCAACGTGCATCACGTGTACCTGCGGGAGGCCCGGTCGCTCAGGCCAGACTTGGGCCGCGGCTGATCCCGGGCGGACGAATTTGTGGCCTCCGGGTGGAGGAATCACGTGAGGGCCGTAGAATAACTGTGAATTGTGCACGGACGGGAGTGCTTGGTTGAATGTCCCTTGAATCCTCAGTGGCAATAGACGGCCCCGCAGGCGCCGGCAAGAGCACTGTCGCGCGCGCGCTCTCGGCAATGCTCGGAATGCGTTATGTCAGCACTGGCGAACTGTACAGGGCGCTCGCCCTCGCTGTTCTTCGGAACGGAGCAGACCCTGAGGACGAGCAGGCGGTCGGCGAGGTCGCCCGGGGCGTCACCATCGACGTGGCGCCTGATCAGGCCACCGGACAGCGGGTCTTCCTCAATGGAGAGGACGTTACTGGTCTCATCAGGGGAGCCGACGTCGATCGGATCGTGTCCGTGGTTTCGGTCTACCCAGCGGTCAGAGCAGACATGGTCCGCCAACAGCGTCGTATCGCGGAACAGTGCGATGTGGTCATGGATGGCCGCGATATCGGCACGGTGGTGCTTGCGGAATCGCGGCATAAATTCTTCCTCACGGCTTCTCCCGAGGAACGTGCCCGCCGCCGGATGCTCGATTACACACGAATGGGCGAAAGTCGCGATCATGCGGAAGTGATCCGGGAGATACTCGAACGCGACCGGATCGACAGCGAAAGGTCAGTCTCGCCGCTTCGTCCTGCAGAGGACGCAGTGATAATAGATTCGACCTTAATGACAGTTGATGAGGTAGTGACTCGGATATGCGAGCTGATCGGGGACGCGGTTCCCCGTCCGGGCGGGAGGGTCGGGACGTGCTATACTGGTTCGTCAAACTCCTCCTGACCGCGTTTTTCCGGGTATTCTATCGTTTCGAGGTACGGGGGACCGAACACATCCCCAAGAAGGGTGCCCTCATCGTGGTGGCGAACCACTCGAGTGCATTGGACCCACTGGCGCTGGGGGCCGCGTTCCCCAGGCCCATTGCGTTCATGGCCAAGTCGGAGCTGTTCCGAAACCCTATCCTCGGTGGACTACTGCGTGCGTTGTATGCCTTCCCTGTCCGGCGTGGGCTGGTGGATAGGGACGCATACCGCCGGTCCATAGATATACTGAAGGCTGGCAAGGTACTGGGGGTCTTCCCGGAAGGTACGAGGAGCGAGACCGGTGAGCTTCTCCCTCCGCACGCGGGAGCGGGCAGGTTCGCGCTTCAAACAGGGACGTCAGTCCTTCCGGCAGCACTCCTCGGCACTCATGCAGCCATCAAGAAGGGAACCACCACCCTGAAGAAGTCCAGGATCGTGGTGGTTTTCGGAGACCCCATCGTGGTCCGGCGGCCTGACGACGGCAGGCTGATGCGCGAGGAAGTCGATTCCCTGAGCCGGGTGCTGATGGAGAAGGTCCAGGAACTTATGACCGAGTCATAGATGGGGGTGTCCCAGTTTGAAGCTTTTCATAGACAGTGCGAACCTCGACGAGGTCCGCGAGGCCGCGGAAATGGGAATAATATGTGGGGTCACAACCAACCCCTCACTCGTGGCGAAAGAAGGTCGGGACTTCCGGCAGGTTGTGTCCGAGATTTGCAGAATCGTCGATGGGCCTGTGAGTGCCGAGGTATTGAGCCAGGACGTGGCAGGCATGGTTTCTGAGGCAATCGAGATCGCGGCGTGGTCTCCGAACATAGTAATCAAGATCCCAGTGACTCCCGAAGGTCTGAAAGCAACAAAGCAGCTCTCGGCCAAGGGGATCAGGACGAACCTCACTCTAGCCTTCTCCACTAACCAGGCCCTGCTTGCGGCTAGAGCTGGGGCAACTTATGTCAGCCCCTTCGTGGGCAGACTCGACGATGTGGGGGCAGAGGGTATGGATGTTGTCTCTGAGATCGTCGAGGTCTTCGACACGCACGGAATAGAGACCGAGGTTATCGCTGCAAGCATCCGCCACCCGAGGCATGTCACCCAGGCAGCGCTGGCGGGTGCCCACATAGCCACAGTTCCGTACAAGGTCCTGATGCAGATGGTGAAGCACCCGCTTACGGATGCAGGGGTTGCCAGGTTCCTGTCTGATTGGGAGAAGGCTCGAGCAAAGTGACTGAGGAATCGGCTCGGGTCCGGCTGGCAGAGTCAGCCGGGTTTTGCGATGGTGTGGCGAGGGCGGTGAAGATCGCCTCTGCCGCGGGGCATGAGGCCCGGGCGAACGGGTTTGCGGCGGCCGCGACACTCGGGCCGCTTGTCCACAACACGGATGTCGTGGAGGCGCTTCGCAAGGAAGGCGTCATTGCAGTCAACTCCCTCGACGAGGCGCCGGGAAAGGTCCTCATAGTACCTTCTCATGGGTTGCCTCCTGAGTTGATTGAGCGTGCCCGGGATCGGGGTTTCTCCATTGTCGATGCCACGTGCCCACACGTGCTCAAGGCGCAGCGTGAAGTGGAGGAGTTCCACCGGAGGGGGCACCTGGTAGTCCTGGTGGGCGACAAGTCCCATCCAGAAGTGACGGCGGTTGCGGCGCGTGCCGATGGCGATATAGTGGTGGTACCAGGCCCTGCTGCGCTCGAAGGAGTGGACCTCGAGCGGCCCATTGCGGTGGTGGCCCAGACCACCCAGAAGCGGTCCACTGTCGACGCGGTCGTGCAGGCACTTGAGAGCAGAGGGGCTCAGGTCACCGTGGCCGACACAGTCTGCCCGGCGACCCACCAGCGGCAGGCTGCAGCAATGAGACTTGCACGCGAAGTGGACCTCATGGTGGTGATTGGCGGGCGGAACAGCGCAAACACCATGCGGCTCGCAGAGGTCTGCCGCGACGCAGGCGTGAAGGTAGCCCAGGTGGAAAGCAGCCGGGAACTCAGCGCTGCGATGCTTGAAGGCGCGGCGCGAGTGGGCGTGACCGCCGGGGCGTCCACGCCCACTTGGGTAATTGAGGAGGTCATGGACGCTATGAAGGAATTCATCGACGGCAATCCGGAGAAGCCACGGGAGCAGAAGCGAGATCAGGATCAGAGTCGGGCTGAAGCCGAGGCCGAGGCCGTGTCACGGCCGGGGGAGGAGCCAGAAGCCAAGGAGGAGACATCGCCAACACCCGATGTGGCTGCGGAGACAGAGCATCCGGCCGAGGCCAAGCCCGCTGAACAACAGCCGGTGTCTGCCGCGCCGGCGCGCCCGGAGGCTCCCGAAGTGAGCATACTGAAGGCCCGGGTGATTGAGATACACGACGACCGCGTTGTGGTGGAGATCGAGCCGGGTGTGACCGCCGAGATCCTGAAAGACCAGCTCAGTTCGAAGCCCGTGGCTCACCCGAACGAGGTGGTGTCGGTAGACCAGGAGATCGACATCGTCCTCGAGAGGCAGCGTCCGGGATCAGACGTTCAGTATGCCTCCAAGAGGCGAGCGGACAACCTCCTCACATGGCGCAGGCTCGAACAGGCGAGAGACAGTGGGGAGACCATCTCAGGCACTGTTACCGAGGCCGTCAAGGGAGGCCTCGTCGTGGACATCGGGGTTCGAGGTTTCGTTCCCGCATCTCAGGTGGGCAGGCGGTTTGTGGAGGACCTTTCGGCCTATGTCGGGCAGACTCTCCGTATGAAAGTGAAAGAGGTTGAGCGTGCCCGGGGCAACGTGGTACTGTCCCACAGGGCGGTCTTGGAAGAAGAGGAGCGGCAGGCGCGCACACTCGCCTTTCAGACGCTCTCACGCGGGCAGGTGGTGGACGGCACCGTGACCCGTCTCGCGAGTTTCGGAGCGTTCGTGGATATCGGTCAAGGAGTCGAGGGTCTGCTTCACATCTCCGATATCGCGTGGTCGAGGCTGAAGCACCCGAGCGAAGTCTTGTCTGAAGGGCAGCCAATTCGGGTCCAGATCCTCAACGTCGACGTTGAGCGCGAACGCATTTCCCTGGGGTACAAGCAGTTGCAGCCCGACCCGTGGGAGAGCATCGGCCAACGGTTCCCCGTGGGCTCCATCGTTCGCGGCACTGTCACCAAGCTCGTCGAGTTTGGCGCGTTCGTCAGGCTTGACTGCGGCATTGAGGGTCTCGTTCACATATCCCAGCTCTCTGACAGGCGTGTCGCCAAGCCAGACGAGGTGGTATCGGTGGGCCAGGAAGTTGCCGTGAAGGTCATCGGCCTTCGGGAGCAGGAGCACCGTATCAGCCTCTCCATCAAACAGGCCCAGGAAGATGGGGAGCGCACCGAGTACCGGAAGTACATCCGGGAGAGCAACAAGGCCGACGACGTGGTCACTATCGGTGACCGCATAAGCTTCGATCCGAGCAAGCTGAAAGGACCTGCTACCGAAGGTGAAGAATCGTAGCAGGCTGAGTCACGTTCGTTGACACTTATCTACCCCTATGCTAAACTAGCTTTGGCATCCTGCCCCCGGAACTAACCGTGGGCAGGTAACGTTTAGAGTACGGAGTGTGTCAGTGTGGTCGGAGTTCCGCAAGGGGGGATTACGAGAGTATGAACAAAGGCAAGGCCCGCCTCGCCGGAGTCGTGGCGTTCGTGGTAATCGCAGTGATAGCAGTCATAGCCTGGATGGTATTCACTCGAGCGACCAACGTCGCGATTGTCAACGGGGAGAGGCTTTCCAGGAACACCTTCATGGCGCGACTCGAAGAGAAGGCCGGACAGGATGTCCTGAGTGAGCTCATCAACGAGCGCCTAATAAGACAAGCCGCTCGGAAAGCCAACATCTCCATCACTTCTGAGCAGGTGGATCGGGAAGTCGCAAAGCTTCGCAAAGAGATTGGTCCCAGTTTTGATTCGCTGCTCATGCAGTATGGCATGACCGAGCAGGACCTTCGGGAGTCTCTCGAGATGAACCTTCTGGTCTTCGAGCTGTCCACCAAAGACATCCAAGTCACCGAGGAAGAGATGAAGAAGTACTTCGAGGAACACAAGGCCGATTACGACGAGCCTGAACAGGTGAAGGCCAGTCATATCCTGGTGGAGACCGAGGCCGAGGCGAAGGAGATCCAGAAACAGCTCTCCGGGGGAGCGGACTTTGCTGAGCTTGCGCGCGAGAAGTCCATTGACCCCATGTCGGCTATAGAAGGCGGCGATCTTGGTTTCTTCCCCAGGGGCCGCATGACCGAAGCGTTCGAGAAGGTCGCCTTCTCCCTAGCTCCCGGACAGACAAGTGGGATAGTCCACACAGAGTTTGGGTATCACATCATCCGGGTTGTGGACAAGACCCCCGCCCGGCAGGCAACTTTCGACGAGGTTCGTGACGAGATCGAGCGGAGCATCAAGGGCCAGCAGGCCAAGAGCCCACAGCAGTTGGCAAGCGAGCTCAGGCTGAACGGTCAGATCACTGTCCTCGATCCGAAGTATAAGAGTCTTGGGACTACAACGCCGTTTGGAGTGAAGTAACAGCGGGGTACCGTAGTGGTGGCGTCGCCGCGGGCACTGCCGTCGTGGCGGTGCCTTTCGTTATTCTGTGAGACGGGATACACCAGCCTGCCTCGGGAACAATGAGGTTGCGTGAAGGCCTTGCAGTGATGCCCGGCCAAGGGTGGCGCGGGCGGCTCGGGAATGGTATGATATCATCATTCGGGCTCTGGTGGATGTGGTGCTTGAGATTACTGTGGCGTGGGAGGTTGCCCTCACGTGTCTTCCCCGCGTTCTCTGCGGGCGCGGGTGGCATCGGTGGACCCCGGCAGCCCTGCCGAGTCGGCCGGGATCGAGGCCGGGGACGTGATCGTCTCCATGAATGGCCGCCCCGTTCGGGATGTGATCGACTACCGCTATCGCGCTGCCTCTCACAGCGTTCGCCTCGAGGTCAAGAAGCGCGGTGGCGAGAGGATCGCGGTCACCATCGAAAACCGTTTTGACCCAAGGCTGGGCCTGAACTTCGAGGACGCGGTGTTCGATGGTGAGCGCCGTTGCGCGAATCGATGCGTCTTCTGTTTTGTGGACCAGCTGCCGCCTGGGCTGAGGGAAAGCCTGTATGTGAAAGACGACGACTACAGGCTATCGTTTCTCCAAGGCAACTTCGTCACCCTCACTAACCTCACGCGGGGGGACATGAGACGCATCCTCGCGTATCGACTGTCGCCCCTCTATGTGTCGGTGCACAGCACGGACGAAGCGGTGAGGCGGGTTCTCCTGGGAAGACATGACAGTCCTCCGATCATGCCGGCCTTGAGGGCATTTGCCAGGGAGCGGATAGAGTTCCATGCGCAGATCGTGTTGGTTCCTGGGGTCAACGACGGCGCACTCCTCGATCGTACCATATCAGACCTCCTCGGGATCTGGCCTGCGTGTTGCTCGGTCGGCATCGTCCCGGTGGGCCTGACCTCTCAGAGGGCAAGCCTGCCTGTGATCCAGCCTGTGTCCCCAGAGCGTGCTCGTGCCGTACTCGGGCAGGTGAGGAGGGCGCAGGGATCTTCGCTCGAGGCAGTTGGATCGAGGTTCGTTTTCGCCGCGGACGAGCTCTACTACCTGGCGGGGGAGCCCATCCCCTTGGGGTCTGAGTATGAGGGTTACCCGCAACTCGAGAATGGGGTGGGCCTTGCAAGGCTGTTCCTCGACGAGTTCTCGGAGATCTCTTCCAGCCTCCCACAGGTGGTCGAACCGCCACGGCGCCTGACGGTGGTCACAGGCGTCCTGGGGTCTCAGGTGCTCGGCCCGGCGTGTGACAGACTCCGCGAGGTGTCCGGGGTCGAGCTTGAGCTAGTCGCGGTGGAGAATCAGTTCTTCGGCCAGGCGATTACTGTGTCGGGGCTCGTCGTTGGAAGAGACATCATAAGGGCGCTTTCTGGCCTGGACCCCGGGCAGGCAGTTTTGATCCCGGACGTGATGCTCAGGCGAGGCGCCGCGGTGTTCCTGGACGACCTGACCCCCGCTGATATCCAGCAGGCACTTGGAGTCCGTGTCCTTGTCATACCGGCGACACCGCGTGGCCTATGCGACGCTGTGCTCGCGCCCGGGTTTGAGGTGGAGTAGAATGGCCAAGCCGATAGTGGCCATAGTAGGCCGTCCCAATGTCGGCAAGTCAACGTTGTTCAACCGGATACTCGGGGCCCGGCTGTCCATAGTGGACGACAGCCCAGGGGTTACCCGAGACCGGCTCTACGCGGATACGGACTGGTGCGGACGTCTGTTCACCTTGGTCGATACCGGAGGCATCCAACAGGACCCGGCGGACAGCATCGCGGTCCAGACTCGGACTCAGGCGGAACTTGCAGTCGGTCAGGCTGACGTCATAGTATTCGTAGTGGACTCTCGTCAAGGTATCACGCCCGACGATGTTGATGTGGCTAACCTGCTCCGGCGCGCCGAAAAACCGGTGATTGTGGCTGCGAACAAGGTAGAGGACCTGCGGCATCTCGACTACGATATCTGGGGCCTGGGCCTGGGTGAACCGATTCCTGTCTCCGCCATCCACGGAACGGGGGTCGGCGACCTCTTGGATGCGGTCATTGCGAATCTGCCGGATTCCGACGATCACGAGGAGGACGAAGAGGACGCGTTCAAGGTAGCTGTGATAGGCCGACCCAACGTGGGCAAGTCCTCGATCGTCAACCGAATCCTGGGCGAGGAGCGATCCATCGTCAGCGATGAGCCAGGCACCACCAGGGACGCGATCGATACTCCCTTTGAGCGTAACGGCGACAAGTACGTCATCGTCGACACGGCCGGGATACGCAGGAAGTCCAAGGTGGCAGGGGGTGTCGAGCGATACAGCGTGCTCCGGGCTCTCCGCGCCGTTGACAGATGCGACGTAGCGATCACCGTGTTCGATGGTACCGAGAACCCGTCCGAGCAGGATACCAAGATAGCCGGGTACGCCCACGACGCGGGACGTGCATCCGTGCTGGCAGTGAACAAATGGGATATCGTCGAGCGGGACGAGTCGAAGGCCCGGGAATACGAACGGAGAATCCGTGCGGAATTGTCGTTCATGCCTTATGCCCCGGTCCTGTTCGTCTCTGCCAAGACCGGCCGGCGGATAGGTGCGCTCCTGGATGCTGTGGCAGAGGCCGCGCGCCAGCACAGGCGCAGGGTTCCCACATCCCAGGTGAACAAGGTTATCGAGGACACGGTGCTGCGGTACCCTCCCCCAGAGGAAAAGGGGAAACGAGTCCGCATATTCTATACCAGTCAGGTGGGCACAAAGCCCCCGACATTCGCTGTGTTCGCAAACCACCCTGAGCTCATCCATTTCTCCTACAGACGACACCTCGAGAACACTCTGCGCGACGCGTTCGGGTTCGCTGGTACCCCGGTGAACGTCGTATTCAGGCGCAGGGAATGATGGGACTAAGGAGTGATCATGTGAGAGTCTGGCCTTTGTATCCGTTGCTGGCGTCGTATCTCATTGGCTCCATTCCGTTCGGCGTGATCCTTGGCAAGCGACTAGCAGGTGTGGACGTCAGGCAGTTCGGGTCTGGCAATATCGGGGCGGCCAATGTCCTGCGTACGCTCGGGTTTCCCTTTGCGGCTGCCACAGGCATTCTCGACGCCGCCAAAGGCGTTGCTGCGGCACTTCTGGCACGCTGGGCCGGGGCGTCACCCGGATGGACGGTGAGCCTCGGGATCGCGGCTGTGGCGGGCCATGACTGGACTCCATTCCTCGGTTTTCGGGGAGGCAAGGGCATCGCGACCACCTTCGGCTTCCTCCTTGTCGCGGCACCCCGCGCAGCTCTGGCCTTTTCCATCATATGGGGTCTGGTCCTCCTTCTATCGCGCTACGTGTCCTTGGCGTCCATAGTTGCTTCGGCCACGATTCCAGTCATCTGTCTTGCCCTCCGCTTGCCGGCGGAGTTTGTCCTCGGAACGGCGGTGTTGGGGGCCATGGCTGTCTGGAGACATCGCTCCAACATAGGTCGACTGCTTTCGGGACAGGAGTACAAGATCGGTGAGAAGGCGAAGTGACCACGGCAGGAATCGAGTTCCGGCCGTCGAATTCCGGAGTACTTTTGCCCCTCCGAACGGCGTGCGCCAGGGGAGCGGTTGGTGAGGGCGACGTCTCCTGAGTATGAGAGAATAGCAGTACTAATAGAGCAGCTCGAGGCGTTGGAACAGGACCTCCTGCAGGTCGAGGAGGACCAGCGCGAGAAGGCCATGCACCAGGTGACCATGGTTCGAACGCAGCTGGTCGACGTGTTGTCGGAGATCCTGATGACCGGGGACGATTCCATGCGCAGAGGTGCTGCTTACGGGCTATCGAAACTGCCGGATGCCAGGGCGGTTCCAGTGCTTGTGCGCGCGCTCTCCGATCCTGACGACACCGTCCGGGGCTGGGCCACCGAAGGGCTTGCTGCTACCCGGAGCCCATCCGCGCTAGTTCCACTCGTGCGTGCACTCCGAGATGAGAGTGTGTATGTGTACTACAGTGCGTGCAATGCTCTGAAAGCCATCCGCTCTGATGATCTGTGGCCCTTGCTTTGCCAAGAACTCGAGTCATGTCAGGTGCAGGTTAAGCGAAGGATCATCAAGCTCATTGGTGACCTCAGGGAGCGTCGCTCAGTGGAGCGGCTTCTTTCGCTGACGCGAGACGAGGACCCGGGCGTGCGGTATGAGGCCGTTGAGGCACTGCGCAAGATAGGAGACCCTGCTGCCGTCGAGACTCTGGTCAGATGCTTGGACGACGAATCGCGCGACGTGCGGGTGGGGGCCATCCAGGCCCTTCGTTGGATGGGGGATGACCGTGCCGTGGAGCCGCTAGTGCGAGTCTGTGTTGAGAACGAAGACCTCCGGCTCCTCGCAATCCAGGCTCTCCGGGAAGCAGTTGGGGACGACGCCATGGGCCCCGTGATCGACGCCATACGTGAATTGAAGCAGTTGGTGAGGACAACCTCGGCGAAAGTGCTTATGACTCTCGGGCGCGACCGGAAGACAGGAGTGTGCTAGAGGGAGTGAATTGAGCAGATGCATCTCCTACTGAAAGACACAGCGTTGCTGGGCTTGGCCACATTGCTTGGAGCGGTCATCGGCTTCGAGCGAGAGAGACAAGGAAAGAGCGCGGGGCTACGCACCCACGCGCTTGTTTGTCTCGGGGCCACGCTCATCACTCTCGCCAGCATTCGTGGGTTCGGCGAATTCGGATCACTCACGAGGGACCCAGCCCGGGTGGCGGCTCAGATAGTCAGCGGCATCGGCTTCCTCGGTGCCGGCACGATCATGCGGGAAGGGGCCACCATCAAGGGCCTCACTACCGCAGCAAGTCTTTGGACCACGGCCGGAATCGGGCTGGCGATAGGTTCTGGACTTGCTTGGCTTGCCCTGGCTGCCACGGTATTCGTGGAATTGACGCTCATCGCGATGAGCAAGTTTGAGAAGAGGTACGTTTCCACCAGACACGCCAGCATGAAGGTTGTGGCGGTGGATAGAACCGGCCTCTTGGGTGAGATTGCAACCATTCTGGGCTCGTGCGGCCTGAACATAATCGGCACTGAGATCGACTTGGAGAAGGACGGGTCAATAGTCAGTATCGAGTTCTCTCTTCTCAGGACGCCCTCCACAAGGCCGGGAAGTGAGACTCTGCAGCACATCCTCGGGGTAGCTGGGGTGCTCAGGGCGGAGACCAACAACTGGTAGGCAGGGAGGGACGGCCTATTCTGTCAGCATTGTTGTCCAATGACGATGGGATCTCAGCGCCAGGTCTCCTGGCGCTTTCTCGAGCGATGGCAGATGTCGCGGACGAGGTCTGGGTGTGCGCGCCCGAACACGAGCGAAGCGCCATCAGTCATGCTATCACCATGGGTGTGCCTCTTCGAGTGAGGCCCACACTGCTTCCCGGAGTCTCGGCTCAGGCCTGGTCGGTCAGCGGGACCCCTGCGGACTGTGTCAAGCTTGCATTGGAGGAACTTGTCCCCAGGCGGCCCGATGTTGTCATCTCAGGCATCAACCGAGGCCCGAACCTCGGCACTGATGTGCTCTACTCCGGAACTGTCGCCGCCGCCGCCGAGGGCATGCTCGAAGGGCTCCCGTCCATAGCTGCATCTCTCGCTTCCGAGGACTCAGCGGACTACTCCGCCGCCGCGAAGTTCTGTGCGCACCTGGCGAAGCTAGTCGTGGACCATGGAGGTCTTCCCAAAGGGACGATTCTGAACGTTAATGTGCCCGGGACCTGGCGAGGCCCGGACTCGGGCATACGCGTGACGCGGCTCGGGATTCAGAAGTACACCAATATCTTCGACAAGCGGGCGGACCCCCGGGGCCGGACATACTACTGGTTGTGCGGTGAACCCGTCGAGGAGGAGGATGGAGGCGAATTGGACACCGAGGCCGTCCGGTGCGGCTACGTGTCCATAACACCGGTACATTTCGCCATGACGGACGACTCCGCGATCTCCATAATTAGAGGCTGGGGCCTTGAGACCTGACGCGATCAGGACATCCGCACCCAGTGATGCATAGAATGGTCCGGAGAGAACGGGGGCGGACTGTACCATGGGTGCACAGCTCATGCTCGCATCACTGGTGGCGGGCCTTATCATCCTCACGGTGGCTTTGGCGCATGCACACATAGGCTCAGGGGCTGCGGCAACCCGCGCCGCTGTTATCCGGTTCCTGCTTCTTGCTGCAGGTGCCACCTACATTGCCGTGGTTGCCAGGACCACTGCGGATCTCATGAGAGCCATTCTCTTACAGCGGCCGCGTTAGCCGGCCGGAAGCGGAAGGAGAGACGACGCACAGTGTCATCCGGGCTGAAAATCGCAGTGCTGATGGGTGGACCTTCCTCCGAGAGGGAGGTGTCCTTGATGTCGGGACGTCAGGTTGCCGGCGCCCTCAGGCGGCTGGGACACAACGTCATCGAGCTTGACCCCGATGAAGACGGTATACTGGCGCTGCTCACGAACCGGCCGGACGTGGTGTTCATTGCCTTGCACGGGCGGTACGGGGAAGACGGTTGCATCCAGGGCCTTCTGGAACTGGCGCACATACCCTACACCGGATCAGGAGTCCTCGCAAGCGCGTTGGCGATGGATAAGATCATGGCCAAGGTGGTCTTCAGATCCCTCGGCATCCCTACACCCGAGTGGGTCACGGTCACCCGGAGCGATGCAGGGGTCGGAAGTCCCTGCGCAGATGACGCCCTGCTTCAGGTGGGGTTGCCGTGTGTGGTCAAACCCTCTGCTCAGGGCTCAACCGTAGGTGTGACAGTTGTCCGAGATGCCGAGTCGCTTGCCGATGCAGTCCACCTGGCACTGTCATACGGAGACCAGGCCCTAATTGAGCAGTTTGTCACTGGGACCGAGATCACCGTGGGTGTGCTGGGTGACTCGCCTGCACGCGCTCTCCCGACCCTCGAGATAGTCTCCAAGAAGCCCACATATGACTGGGAGGCTAAGTACACCCCGGGAATGTCGGAGCACATCATCCCCGCCCGAGTCCCGGAGGAAGTGAGGGCGAAGTGTCAGGACCTGGCGGTGAGAGCGCACACTGCCCTCGGATGCCGGGGCTTTTCTCGTGTGGACATGATCGCAACACCCTCCGGTGAGGTGCAAGTGCTCGAGGTGAACACAGTGCCAGGTCTGACTGCCGTAAGTCTGCTTCCGGACGCAGCTCGTGCAGTGGGCATCTCGTTTGAGCAGCTTGTCCAGATGGCGGTGGATGGCGCTCTTGCAGTTCACGCCGGCCGTACTGTAGAATGAAGGGTAGGTGCCGGCATGCGGGCACGGGGCGGGGGGTGGCCTAAGTGGGTGACCTGCCTGTTGATCTTGAGCATCTCAGCGCGGACCTCCGTATCATTCTGGATTCCATAGACGAAGGCGTGCACATAGTCGATACCGCCGGCATCACTGTGTTCTACAACAGGGTCGCCGGGCAGCTCGACAACCTCGATTGCCGCGAAGTTGTCGGCCGGCACATCCTCTCGGTGTTCCCATCGCTGTCTGAAGACACCAGCACACTTTTGTCCGTATTGCGAACAGGCCGGGCAGCCCCTATACGCCAGCAGACCTTCAGGACCTTCAAAGGCGACACAATAACCACCCTCAACTCCACTCTTCCGATATACAGCGGAGCGAAGCTCGTTGGCGCCATAGAGATCTCAAAAGACCTGACTCTCCTGCGGGCCCTCGCCGAGAAGGTTGTGGACCTGCAGGCCGAACTGTACTCCGGCAGGAAGGTCCCTGCCGCCGTACCTCGCGCCGCTAAGTTCACTTTCACCGACATTGTTGCTGAGAGCACCGTAATGAAGGAACTGGTACGGACGGCAGAGAAGGCTGCGCGGAGTTCCTCGTCAGTCCTGGTGTACGGGGAGACCGGTGCGGGCAAAGAACTGATAGTTCAATCCATCCACAATGCTAGCCCCCGCGCTTCTGGGCCGTTCATTGCCCAGAACTGCGCAGCACTGCCCGAGACTCTGCTCGAGGGAATCCTCTTTGGCTCAGTGAAAGGAGCCTTCACAGGCGCCGAAAACCGGCCAGGCTTGTTCGAGGTCGCGCATGGGGGCACCATCTTCCTGGACGAAATCGACTCAATGCCGCTGCCTCTGCAGGCCAAGCTCCTCAGAGTACTGCAGGAGGGAACAGTCAGGAGGATAGGGGACTCGTCAGAAAGGCGAACAGACGTGAGAGTGATCTCCGCCATGTCCGCCAATCCGCAAGAGGCTGCAGAACGTGGTCTCATCCGCAGAGACCTGCTATTCCGGCTGAGCGTGATTGTTCTCGAGGTCCCGCCCCTCAGGAAGCGACCGGAAGACATACCAGCGCTCACGGACTTCTTCGTGCGCAGGTATAGCGCGCAGTTCGGGGTGGACGTGAGGGGGGTCACCCCGGACGTAATGGATCTGTTCATGCGCCGCCCGTGGCATGGGAACGTCCGCGAACTCCAACATGCCGTGGAGGCGGCGGTGCAGATGTCACAAGGCCACTACATAGCTAGAGAGCACCTTCCACCCCACATTTCGGACGAGAGTCGTGCCGCCGGGTCAAGAACCTCCGATGTTCCGAAGGCAGAAGCGCCCCCGACCGGCAGGCAACAGGCATACCTCGTCCCCGCGCTCAGGCGCCTGGAGGAAGACATGATTCGTTCCGCTTTGGAGATCTGTGGTGGTAACGTATCCGCCACTGCTAGGCACCTGGGCATTCCCCGCCAGACTCTCCAGCACAAACTCAAGAGGCTCGGGATCCAGCTAGACGCGTAGAAGAATGTTCGGTCTGCCCACAGACGGGCAGCCGCCCACAGGCGGGCAGCAGTCTTGCTCCTTGGAACCAGCTACAACCATCACAGAGTTGGCACGTGTTGTGCTGTGTACGGCTGAGGGACCATCGCAACGCGGAGGTGTTCACATGGCTAGAGGTTGCAGGTACGGAACCCACAGGGTGATCGATCCACCCGGTGCTCTGCCGCAGGCAGCATGGAGGATAGACAACACCATGAGTGTCTGGGACAATGAGATCCTGATAGACGTCCAGACACTGAACATCGACGCGGCGAGCTTCACCCAGATCAAGCACGAATCGGGCGGCGACCCGGAAAGGATCGCCCAGGTGATGCTGGCAATTGTCGAACAGCGTGGAAAACATCACAACCCCGTGACCGGGTCTGGGGGCATGCTCATTGGAACCGTCGCAGAGATCGGAGCCGATCTCTCGGGCCGAGTCGACCTGGCGGTTGGGGACCGCATCGCGACCCTGGTGTCGTTGTCACTCACGCCCCTTGTGATCGACAAGATCCTTGGAATAGATCAGGACGCTGATCAGGTTCAGATAGAGGGCAGAGCGATCCTCTTTGAAAGCGGCATATTCGCGAAGCTTCCCGAGGACATGCCCGACACCCTCGCGCTTGCTGTGCTCGACGTCGCCGGCGCGCCTGCGCAGACGGCGAGACTGGTGAAACCCGGTGACACGGTGTTCATAATTGGCGCCGGCGGGAAGTCCGGGCTTCTGTGCATGTATGAGGCGAGGAAGAGGGCTGGCGTGACAGGACGGGTCATCGCCCTCACCCACAGCGATGCAAGCCGCTGCCGGGCCGCCGAGACCGGCTGGGCCGATGTGGTCCTTCAAGGGAACGCCACACAACCCTTGGAAGTGCTCGACATGGTTGGCCGAGCCACAGACGGCCGCCTCGCAGACATAACTGTCAATTGCGTCAACATTCCGGGAACGGAGATGTCATCAATTCTGTCGACCAGGGACGGCGGGCTCATATACTTCTTCAGCATGGCCACGAGCTTCACCGCAGCCGCGTTGGGGGCGGAAGGGGTAGGAAAGGATGTGACCATGCTGATCGGCAACGGGTATACACGAGGGCACGCCGAAATCGCTCTTGCCGACGTGCGAGAGAGCGCCGTGCTCCGGAGACTCTTCGAAAAGCAGTACGTGAAGTAACGGAGATGACCGTGACTATGTGGGAGGATGTGTCTCCATCGGACTGGAATGATTGGCGGTGGCAGTTCCGGAACCGCATCACTACGCTGGACCAACTCAAGCAGGTGGTCAACCTCACCCCGGATGAGGAGAATGGGGTAGCCAAGTGCCTGGCGGCTCTGAGAATGGCCATAACCCCGTACTACGCCACCCTGATAGACCCAGACGACCCCTGCTGTCCCGTCCGCAAGCAGGCAATACCCACGAGCAACGAGTTGAAGATGTCCAGGTTCGAGATGGCCGATCCCCTTGACGAGGACGTGGATTCCCCTGTGCCGCACATCACCCACCGGTACCCTGATCGCGTTCTCTTTCTGGTCACATCTGTCTGTGCAACCTACTGCCGTCATTGCACCAGGCGCCGGTTCGCAGGGCATACGGATTCCGCCCTGTCCCGGGACGAACTGGAGCGCGGGATCGAGTATATTCGAAACACACCAGCCGTCCGCGACGTTCTGGTGTCCGGCGGAGATGCATTGTCCTTGTCCGACGAGGCCATCGACTTCATACTGGGCGAGCTTCGCTCTATCCCACACGTGGAGATCATCAGGCTTGGGACGAGAGTGCCAGTTGTCATGCCCCAGCGAATAACCCCCGAACTGTGCGCTGTGATCAAGAAGCATCATCCGGTGTGGCTCAACACTCATTTCAACCATCCGAAAGAAGTAACTCCCGAGTCCCGCCGTGCGTGCGAGATGCTGGCGGACGCCGGGGTGCCTCTTGGCAACCAGTCGGTTCTGCTCAGGGGCGTAAACGATTGCGCTCACATCATGACCAAGCTCGTGCATGAGCTTGTTCGAATGAGGGTGCGCCCCTACTACATCTACCAGTGCGACATGTCTGTCGGAATCGAGCACTTCAGGACTTCGGTTGGGCGGGGTATAGAGATCATGGAGAAACTGCGTGGGCACACATCGGGGCTGGCCGTTCCGACCTATGTGATTGACGCCCCTGGGGGAGGCGGGAAGATCCCGATCGGGCCGCAGTATATCATCTCCCAGACAGACACCCGCATCATCCTCAGAAACTACGAGGGAGTCATCACTGCGTACACTGAGCCTGATAACAACCAGAGTCATTGTCTCGAATGTGGGCTGTGTGGCAAGGCAGAACATAAACCAGCCACGTCGGACGGTGTCGCAGCGGTGATGGACGGGACGGTGTCAAGTCTTGAACCTCTGGGGCTCGAGCGCCGCAGGCGATCCCGAAAGTGACCTTCTGAAGCTCGCCCTGTCAGACGGGAGGCAGGTTGTGGGCGTAGTCGGGCTCGCCAAGAACTGCGGGAAGACCACAGTCCTCAACGGGTTGATCCGCGCGGCGAAACACGCAGGGATTCCGGTGGGGGTGACATCGTGTGGTAGGGATGGAGAGCCCGTCGATGCTATTACCGGGCTTCCTAAGCCTTCTGTGGTTGTGCCTGCCGGTGCGTTCGTTGCTATGGCCGAGTCCACCGTTGGGCAGACCGCGTGTTCTCTCGAGATCGTCGAGCGCCTGGGAGTCCATACCACTGCGGGGGAAGTAGTGGTTGCGAAGCCGGGCGTCGCTGGGGCCGTAGAGATCATCGGGTGCAACCACGCATCTGACCTTGCGAAGGCGAGGGACGCCATGCTCGCCCTGGGCGCGCGACTGGTGCTGGTGGATGGAGCAGCCGGCCGGGCCTTTCACGCGTCTCCGGACGTGGTCGATGGGCTCATTCTCTCGACAGGGGCAGCGCTCGACGGGGACCTTCAGGAGGTGGTATCGAACACCTCCCGGGCGCTCTTGACCCTCAGGTTGCCATTGCCGCCGCCGCGGTTGGCCGAATTAGCAGCGCCGGTGATCAGAGCGGGGGAAACAGGCATTGTGCGCAAGTCCGGCCTGGTCGACCTCTTCCAAAGGAAGACTGTGCTAGGGCACGAAGCTGAGCTCTGCGGGATGATCCGCCCAGGGGACCTGGCGTATGTAACAGGGAAGTCTGTCGGGGATTCACTGCTACGGGAGATTGTCCGGCTTGCCCGCGGGCAGGCCACCACTGTGGTCGCATCTGATCCCACGAGGGTCACGGCGTCACAGGACGCAATCTCCGAGTTCGAGGCCGGCGGGGGCACGCTCTCTGTGCTCGGCCGTGCCCCTGTGATCGCGGTGACAGTAAATCCTGCCTCCCCCTGGGGACGCAAGTTCGACCCGGTCAGTCTCATCTTAGCTGTGAGCGGTTGCCCAGGCGCGGAGGGTCTCAAGGTCTTCGACGTAGTTGCCGGCCTGTGTGCGCAAGGAGGTGTACTCAGTGAAGCTCAACCTTGATCCGGAGGCAATCGAACGGTGCCGAGAGTGTGCGCGGGAGATCGCCCGCTCGGTGACTGGACACGTTGCCGGGCTGACGACCACGACAATTGAACGTACCGTCCTGCGGCTACTTGGGGCGGACGGTGCGGACGCTGACGGGGTGCCAGTCCCGAATTCCATCATAGATGAGGTCTTTCGTGGGGGCCGCCTGGGAGATGGGGTCGCAGTATGCTTGGCTGACGCGGCGGCCGCAACGGGTATGCCTATCGAGGAGATCATGAGGCGTGCGGCGTCTGGGGAAATGGACCTCGCAGCCTTCCCTCCCGCGGGGTCCCACGAAGAGGGCAGACAGGAACTCCGGACCCGTGCAAGAGTCACCCTCGAGCGGATCCGTGAGAACGCCAAGAGGCGCCAGGCTTTTCTATCCAGGCTGAACCCCGGGACTGAGCCACTGCTGTACGTCATAGTGGCCACGGGGAACATCTACGAGGACGTCGTTCAGGCCCAGGCGGCGGCGAGGGCAGGAGCCGACATAATCGCCGTCATACGCAGCACTGCCCAGAGCCTTCTAGACTACGTGCCCTACGGCGCCACCACGGAGGGGTACGGGGGAACTTATGCTACTCAGGAGAACTTCCGCATCATGAGGGCTGCCCTGGACTCCGCAAGCGAAGAGACAGGCAGGTACATACGTCTTGTGAACTACTGCTCTGGGCTATGTATGCCCGAGATCGCGGCCATGGGGGCGCTGGAACGACTGGACATGATGTTGAACGACTCCATGTACGGCATTCTGTTCAGGGACATCAACATGATGAGGACCTTCGCGGACCAGCGCTTCTCCAGGATGATAAACGCATATGCGGACATAACCATAAACACTGGCGAGGACAATTACCTCACCACCGCGGATGCTGTGGAAGAGGCTCACGCCGTGCTCGCTTCCCAATTCATCAACGAAGCGCTTGCCCATGAGTCCGGTGTGCCCGATGAGAGGATCGG
>JANLFS010000047.1:0-18852 GCA_024655925.1 Bacillota bacterium
CGCCGGCGGTATTGCTCAGGCAGGCTCATCACCGCCGGCGCCTGAGGACCACCAACGGCGTCGAGAGGCTCAACCAGGAAGTCCGCAGGCGGGAGCGAGTCATCCGTATCTTCCCGAACGAGGACTCAGCACTGCGGCTGATCGGGGCAGTGCTCATTGAGATAGACGAGGCCTGGTCTACCGGTCACCGGTACTTCGATATGGAACAGTACTGGCGATGGAGAGCCGGCCCCACAGATGAAGATGCCGGCGCAATGAGCGACGCGGAGGACCATGCAGCCTGACTTCGACCGTCAGCTACCGGAGGGATTTTACACCGAAAACCGGACTTGATCGACCTCGGCGCGGTCTTTAGCTCTGTTCATCTGGCCCACCTTGCCCTCGAAATTCTTGATTGTCGTTGTCATGTTCGTCTCAAGAAGCATCGGCCCAACCATCCTCCAGGCTTCGAGAGCGTCGCCTGTCAATACCGAAGCCACTTCATCGGCGTTCTTGTTTGCCAAGTCCTCGGTGTACTTCTTACATATCCCTACAAGCTGTTTCTCCAGGGTGAAGCTGCGCCCACAACCGGATGTTGAGACAACGATAATCGCGAAACACGCCAACACACATATTCGTGCGATCCTTTTCATGTTCACGGAGTGATGCCTCCCTCTCATTAGTTAGGCCGCACCAGAAGGTGCGGCCCCGGCTCTTGCCTGAGCCTTGCTGAAGACCGTCAGCGCCCACACGGCCAGTTCGTCAAACCTGCTTTTCCACTCAGGATCCAGCACGACCGCAGGCTTGCCGGTCGCAATCGAGCTGTACACGAGCCCATCCCTGGCCTCGAACATCGCCGCCGGCTTCCCGTCCAGGACTTCCTCCATACTCCAGCCCGGTACTCCGTGGACGACCGCATAGCGGTTCAGCACGGGCACAGGGCAAATGCCTTCCTTTGTCGCCCAATCTATTGCCCTCCTCGCCGCTGCGCTGTGGGACCAATCAGGGTCTCCCACGATAACACAGCATCGGGTCGCTCTCAGGAGATCGTAGCCCCACTCTTCCATCTCCCGCGCATCCGCAGGCATATCTATTACTACCGGCCCAGGCGACAGTGCGCCCGAAGAGAAGAGCCTCGCTATCGCCGATTGAGTTAACCTCGCTTTGCCCACGGCCGGATCGTAACAGTACACCTTCAAATCTCCGACTTGCGCAGGATCGGGTAACCCGTCGCCGCTCTCGCGAAGAGCCCGGAGCAGTGACTCCTCCTTTTCCGGAATGAGAAGCCAGTCCCGCACCGCCTGCTTTTTGTCCAGGTCAACCAACGCCGCGGGGCCAGAGAGACTCAAAACCCAGGCCAGATTGGTGGCCACGAACGTCTTCCCGGCCGGCGCCGGCGACCACACCGGCAGTATTGGGTATCCCGGCTGGAAGGCCTTCAACGCCTCATCTCTTGGCCGGCAGCCTGACCTTTTCTCTCTAGAGCGCAGCGATTTCGCCGAAGATAGTCTTCGTTCACGGGAAGGGGCCCTCGCATCTTCCACGTCCTTTTGCGCCGCCGAGATGTCTTCGCCCGAGAGGGCCTTCCGCTGCGACTGCTCCCTGGCTTCATCGATCTTCTTTACCAGGGATTGCAGCAGGTTCCCGCCCTGAGGAGCCTGCACCCTCAGGCTCGCGGCGGCTTGTGGAAACCCAGCGGGATCCTTCAGTCGGAGGATAATGTCTTCTGCGTTTATTGGACTGAAGAGGAGATCATACACACCCATCGCAAGCAGATCGTACGGCAGACTCGTCGCTCGTTCCGGTTCCCCTACGAGGTAGACGACGCGGAGGCCATCCATCCTGGCGGCAAACACGAGGTCCTTCATATCCAGCGCCCCAACCAGTCCCGTGGCCAGCAGCAGCGTGTCTCCCCGGAATCGGAGGTATGACTCACGGACAGCTTCTCTGTAGTACACTTCTCCGATTACGCTGTCCGGCATCTTCGCTCGAACAAACGCATCCAGCTGTCTATCCCCGCTGCACAGTAGCAGTCTCACAGCCTTGATTCACCCCCGTTCGCTACTATCTCGATTGGGTCGACAGGCTTGCCCCTGCTCCTGATCTCGAAGTGCAGGTGTGGCCCAGTACTCGCCCCGGAATCCCCGGACAGGCAAATGACTTGCCCCCGTTCAACAGAATCTCCGGCCCCGACAAGGGCCGTCAGGTTGTGGCCGTAGAGACTAACTATCCCTCCGCCGTGGTCCACCGCAACGAGCAGCCCGTAGCCTCCCGCTCTTCCGGCGTACCGAACCACACCGTCGTTCGTACACCTGACCGGCGTACCCGGCTTTACGCCGAAATCAATGCCCGCATGAAACCGAGTCATCCTAAAGATAGGATGTGGGCGGTTCCCGAACGATGATGTCATAGGCGCGCTGACTGGCCAGACGAACTCGCCTTCCGCTGGGGGGAGAGCGCTCTCCCAATTGTTTCCCATGGCTTCGGTAATCCACATTTCCTCTTCGTCGACTAGCCACTCCATGCTCTCTTGGCCGCTTGTGAAGGCTTCGCCAGCCTTGTCGACCATCATCACAAGCTCGGGGGACGGCTCTTCGTCAAGGCGTTCCCTCAAAAGCGCCTCCAGTTTGCTCGTGTCCCCGCGGAAGTCCCAACCGTCTTGCACCTCGCGCATTGTGCGGACGCCCTCGTCTCGCTCTGTGACCCACCGGTACGAGTAGGTGTAGACACCTTTGTAGGTGTGGGCTCTGGCCAAGAGCCTTACGGGGGTCTCAGTCCGGACTACCTCTGTGGTTCCGTCGTCCTTCTCGATCCTTTTCTCATGGATGACCGTCGAGTCCCTATACTCAAAATCCGGCCTTAGCGCAAGGGCGCTTTCATTGCCATGAAACTCAATGTCTCCGCCTTCAATGGTGCCCGCCACATGATCGATGGCATATAGCAGCCCCCACGGGACCCTGTGCCGCTCCTCTTCCGCGTCAGGGGCAATCACTTCCGGAAAGTATTCCTGAGCGCTCTTCTCGTAGAGCGCTCTCTCGGGCAGGTTCTGGGCGTCAATAGGAGCGGCGCCGAATGTCCACGCCATGAAGAGACTGACTCCCAAGAAGCAAACAAGGGCTATTGCAAGGGGAACCGTCATAACGGGCAACACGGCGTTGGCGAGCCACTTTGCAGCGGCACGGAGGAGACGGCAGAGCGCGTATTGCGCGATCCTCCCGCTCCTGCCATAGGATCCTTGCTCCATCTGCGCCATCATGTCTTCCGACATACCGTTCCCCTCCCACATAAGAAAAGAAGGGGCGACAGGAAAACCCTCGCCGCCCGCCGCCGTTGCCTTGACGAATGTCGCGCCTCTATGCCGTGCTAGGCTCCACCTGCCCTGCCTTGTTCCACTTGATGGCCCTATCAATGCCGCCCTTAGCCACGTGAGCCCTCGCTCTGGCAGCCGCAAGACCGCCGCAAACAACCCGTGCCCCGCCGTAGACCGCCAGCGCACTACGGTAGACTACCTGTTCACTGATCTCCCCCACCTCGGAGGCCCGGCTGCCAAGTCCCATTCCTATCCCCACTACCGTCCCCGCCGCGTAGGTCCCTTTTAGGGTTCCCCGCCCAAGGACTCCGCCGACAACTTTGACCCAGCTCCCCTTCTTCGCCCCCGGCCCCTCCGTGACCACCATCCCATCTGGAGCTGCGCCCCGGACATGTACTACAGGCTCTCCCGCGCCTATAACTGCAGCAGGACTTGCCAACTTTCCGCTGGCAGCCCCAGACGCCAGCCGCCCCAGCGCTTCCCCGGCTTTACGCGCGTGCGAGAGCCACTTTTCAGAACCGCCCGCCGACGACACAGTTGACGCCGTTGTGGAGGCCCCCGAGGTCTTGGACAACATACTCCCGAGGGCTTGTCCAGCCGTATAACCTGCTCTTACAAGGGGATTGGCGTTTCCCCCCATGCCAGGGTAGCCAACAGGCACCGGCCCGCCGTCACCATCATCTTTAGGGCCTCCGGGTCTTATCGAGTTCTGCGCTATGCTCCGCATGTACGGACTGGCGGCGCGCTTGGCCCCCATCGAGGTGATTATTGTCCCAATGGTCACCATGCTCCCAATAGCGCCGGCGGCCATGCCTGCCACCTTTTCCTCCTTTACCCCGAGGATGTCGAGCCAGCCCGTGATCATTCGCTTCACAAGCGCTCCCAGCGGTAGTATGAAGAACAAGGCTGCAAGCTTTGCCCACCACTCCCGGAACATGCCTACGGCGTCCGCCTTCAACATGACGGCGTAGAAGCCGAAGACCAGCGCATGAGCCGCGGGAGTCAAGGCGTTGCTTGCCATCTCTGAGAGTAGCAGCAACATTGGCGTACGAGTGCCCTTAGATATCCAGCTCCACCCGGCGATGGGCGCGAGAAGCAGCATTATAGCGAGCATCCACTTCCTGAGAAGGTACAACATGTTGAACTGAAGCGTGATACCCGCAAATATGAGCTTTGCTATCCCGTCTATCAACGGGCTGCCGCTGTCAATGGCGCCCAGAAGGCCTTGCCCTGTCCAATAGATCGCATCAACTGTTGGTCTTCCGGATACCTTTGCTATCAGCCCCTCTATCGCGCTCACTAGGCCGGTGTTCAGCTCGAGGAGAAACCAGAGCAAGAACGGCCCGGAGCATACGAAGACTATGGCCGTCAAGGTATTCCAGGCCGACTCTTGCAGCGCAACCATCTTCCCAGGGTTTAGCGACCCCTTCAGCATCCGGAAGCCTCCAATGATGGTGATGATGCTGATCAGGGCAGGGATTGTGCCCAGAAGAAACATCCCCTTGTACATGGGCATCAGGATCTTGTCCCATTCCTGTTTTGAGAACGTGTTCCCTACTGGCGATTCTCCTCCGTATTTGTCGCGGCCAAAGACGAGTTGGTCCATCCGGCTTACACCTGGAAGGCTCAGGATCGCTGAAGCAGCCCCTTCTATGGGCATGGCCACGACTCGAGTGAACGTGTTGTTGCTGACCGTCTGCGGCCCAAACAGCGTCTCGTAGACCCTTGTCCAGAAACCCTTCCTTTCGCCGGCTCCTCCTTCGTCGCCAGAAGCAACTGCTGCTTGGGGCAACCCAGGCAGCAGCGCAGCTACAAGGATCAAGGCAAGCAGAGCTGCCCTGCGTCTATTCCGAAACACGGTTACCCACCTCCGAGAATATCGACCATTGTGATCCCTGTCTTGCGTCCGTTGAGTTCCTCCTTCGCAGCCCGGGTCGCCGCCGCGTTGCACATGTCGGCGATGTCGGCCGGCGCCTTCCCCTCCGTTCGTTGCGCGAGAACCTTGAAATCAATGTCGGCGCTGAGCGGCCTTTTCTTCCCGAGCAAGTACACTTTGAAGAGTTTCTCTCTCGCAGACTCGTCGGGAAGCCCCACCTCAAGGTGGCGGTCAAACCTGCCGGGCCTGACCAGGGCCTCGTCGAGCAGCTCGACCTTGTTAGTTGCCGCGATGACGAACACGCCCTCATTACTGTCGAAGCCGTCGAGTTCGGCCAGGAGGATATTCACGCTCAGGTCGCTCGGCCGATTCAAGTGCATGCCATCCCTCTTCCTGCCTATGGCGTCGAACTCGTCGAAGAACAGAATACTGGGCTTGTTCTGCCTCGCCCACTCGAACAGCTCCCGCAAGGCCTTTTCGCTTTCCCCGACAAGGGGAGCCATCAATTCGCTGGCCTTCACAGCTCTGAAGGCGCAGCCGAAATACTCAGCGGTCGCCCGCGCGAGCGATGTCTTCCCCGTTCCAGGGGGACCGTAGAGAATGATCCCCTTGGGTGGAACCACGTTGTATCGCTTACACATCTCCGGGTGCAACACCGGTAGCTCTAGGGCATCCTTTATGGCCTGAATCGCGTGATCTACCCCGACTAGGTCGTCAAATGCACGGGGATTCTTGACTCGCTGCTCCCACTCGGTTTTCTTCGCCCTTTTCGAGGTCGACGAAGACTGTGTTGCTGCTCTCAACCGTTGTTCCTTCCCCTGAGACTCCTGCTCCTGCAGGTATGCCTCATACCGACAATTAAACTCAGCCATCGCCTTGCCAATGTTGAGCCCGATGCGCTCAGTGAAATCCACCTTGTTCCAGAACATGTCACCCTTGAACACAACGAACAGCGCAACGACTCCCCAAATCAGGAGGTAGACCGAAAAGAGAGTCCAGTACACAGACGCACCCCATCGCGCTGTCAGTTGGGTGTGATATTGCAGGTCCAGAGCCAAGAGTGTCTCCAATCCAAACGCCATGAACGGCCCCGCGCTGGTATAGGTTCCGGCAAGGCTTATTACCCCCAAGGCAAAGGTTGCCACTGCACAGCCAACAGCAACTTGATTGTCCTTTAAGGGCCCCGTAACCAGATCGTTGAGCACAAGGAAGCGATGGATGATGTACGGGATTCCCGCCACCCTCATCAGCGTGAGGCATAGCAGCCAACGCCGCGCGTTGTCGACAGCGCGGCACTGCTTTCTGTATGCTTCCCATTCCGCAGTCATTTGGGGCACTGGCAGTCCTCATTTCTATACCTTACCAAATGCGCCCATACCTACGGGTGCTATGCCACGCCCTTCAGGAATTCCCACTCGAAGGGCGCTACCTCCGCCGTGAACGCCACAGCTTGCCTGCCGGCCCTGAGAAGCGCCTGGCCAACGCCGGCAGTCCTCAGGAAATCACGTTGTTTTGCGGACAGCCTGAACACCTCACTTACAGTATCGAGTTCTTTGGGGTTCTGTTGCATCAGGATCAGCGAATCGAGGTTGGTAATGACGGCGAGCCCCTGGTTTGACGAGGCAAACTCCATGAAGTTCTGGGTGGACACACAAAGGCTTGTTCCGTACTTCCTAGCTCTACGCGCCATGGTCTCGAGAAAGTCCGCCGTCTGCTTGTACTTCATCATCGTCCAAGCCTCGTCCACCACGACCCGTTTTCTCGCTTTTCTGTCAGCTTTCACGAATTCCTCCCAGATCCACCCGAGCACCACGTACATGGCGAATGGTCGCAAGAACCTCTCTTCGAGCTTCGACACATCGAACGCCACGAACGGCGCGTCCTTCAGATTGATGTCCGACTCGCCGTCAAAGAGGCCCATGCTCCCTCCGGCAAGGTAGGGCTTCAGAAGTAGCAAGAGGCGTTCAGCGACCTCGCCCTTGGTCTGAAGTCGCGAATAGAACGAGCTCAGAGTAGGCATCCGTTTCTTGACCTTGCGCGAAACGTACACGCCGTCTTTCAGCCCCGTCTCCTCGACGTAGAGGTTGCCTGGGTTGTCATCAATGCCTCGGGAGGCGTATTCTTCCGCTACGACCTCCTCGACTATCGCGATTTCCTCCGGCTTGATCTTCTCGCCGGCGCCTTCCACCATGACAGCCACGAGCCCCTTGAGATCGGCGATCTTGTCCAGGACATTAACGAACTGGCGCCCTTCCTGCTCGTCCGCCTCAATCTCGAAAGGGTTCAGGTAGACCTTGCCGCCGGGCACAAGCCTGATATACACGCCACCGGCCCCGCGGACTAGGCTGCCGTATTCTCCCTCGGGGTCGACAAACACCGTCCGAATTCCAAGTAGCGCTGACCTGGCCGACATCATCTTCACGAGGGTCGTCTTTCCCGCCCCTGACGTGGCTATCAGTGCCATGTGCGGGTTTGTGAGCAATGGAGGTCCCGCGAAGGCGTTGTAGAATACCGGGCCTCCGGTGGTTTCATTGATCCCCAGCAGGACCCCATTCTCGTGGGTAAGATCGGAGCCAAGGAAGGGCATCAAGGTAGTCGAGGCCCCCAGGTCCAGGTTCCGATAGACTCTGGTTAGCTGGATGTCTCCAATGGGAGACACGCTCCGCAACCCCTCCGGCTGCCTCAGGAAGGCCTGGCGTACATGGACCGCGCTGCCGGCCAGCACGGATTCGAGTAGCCTCGCCTTTTTCTCCAGTTGCTCGATGTTGTCGGCCGCTACCGTGAAGAGGATCGACACATACATCATCTTGTTCCGGTTCGTCTGAATATCCAGCCTCAACTGGTTGATGTCGGTGCCCTCCGCTGCCCGAAGCGGGATGAAGCGGTAATCGCCGTTCTTCTCGTCAAGCATGTTCTGTGCGTCCAACATCGCCAACTTGTTGCTGAGCTCTTCGACAACAGCCCGGTTCTCGCCGGGGACAATGTGGAAGGATATATCCACGTCACCCACGTTGTAAAGCCCGTCAAGCCAACCCACCATCACTTCCGACGGGAGCATGCTGACGGCATAGGAGCGGACGAATCGTCCCGAGCCTATCTGAATGTGCGACGGGGACACAAGGAACCCGTCGGGAGCGACCAGATCTCTCAAGTCGCGAGTCCCGCCGGCAAAAGTAAAGTCTCTGCTGTATTCCGCTCCCCGCTTGTTGCTAGCTCGCTTCCTCAAGTTCCCGAACATCTCTCAGGCTCACCCCCCTGACATACGGCTCAAGGTAGCCGTACTCGACGGCATCTTCTATCTTTGCGGTGTTGGCGCGCTCCTTATTGTAGAGAACGTAGAGGATCTCAACGATGTCTTCGCTGGATAGAACCCGGGTCCCGAGCCACCTTCTAAGAGTCGCCTCAATCAGTTCCTTTCGGCGCCAGAGCTCCTGTTGAGCTTCCTCAAAGCCACCAGGGCCGTCATAAGGTATCACCACATAGGTTCTGCGGGTCAGGACGTTCCGCCGCCTCATCCAGTCAGTGGAAAGATGGTTGACGAACCGTTCCCTATACTGCCGGAGATGAGGAGACTCTTGGTCTCTGGTCGCCCGCTTGAGGCCCTCGATCTGGGCGCTGAGGTCGAGCTTGCGGGTCTGCACACAGAACTGAATGGGGAAGGAAATGGACGCCAAACAACTCCTGAAAAGATCCTCGACCGTGTTCTGTTCTTCGGGGGTCAAGAGATAGAAGTTGAGAGTGCCGAGAACCTCCAGTATCAATCGGTACCGCCCGCCGGGGAGAATGAGGATGCCGTTCTGAATGTCCTCAATGCCCATGAATTCTTGGGCGGACGGCCCCCTTCTCTGTCGATGCCCCCTGGCCCCTCCGGCCTTCATTCGCTTCCGGACCTTCCCAAGGTAAAGGGCCGCGAAATACGTAAGCAATAGGCCCGCGGCCCCTATCCATATTCCCAATGCAGGCACCTCCCTAAAAAAGAAAGGCCCGCCAGGCCCACCTGGCGGGCCGGGTGGATTCTCTGCTACTTCTTCGTTCATGGCTTACCGTGGCTTGCCGAGGAAGATTTGGACTACGGTGTAGCCATCTTCGAACAATGGACCTTCGTTGTTCGAATAGCCCTTGACAATGCCGATGCCCAGGTGTGTGTACTCAGGATTCAAGATGTTTCCTCTGTGCCCCGGGCTGTTCATCAGGCTCTCGTGCGCCTCCTCAATGAAGCCGGGTTGGGCCTTGCTGCCTCCGGCGCAGTTTTCGCCTGATATGCCGAAGTCGTCATCTATCCCCTCTCGCCTCAGTATGGCCACATAGTTCATTCCTTTATCGCCGTAATGGTCTGCGAGCGTCTCGTCTGGAGGAATATGGCCGAAGTAGTTCCTCCTCACCATATCCTCACCCCTAAGGGTGGCGACACGCTCGGCTCCCCTGTGATACTGGAGCGGCTTAGCTCCGACTTTGGCTCTCTCAGCGTTCACCAGTTCCAGCATACGCAAGCGGGCCTCTTCCTTGACGGCCTCCGTGAGTTCAATCCGCTGTTGAGCAACGGATTGCTGGGGCGTTTGCGTCTGGACTGCCGACGGTTGCGGGTTTGCCGGACCCGGCCCGACTATCTCTCCGAACAAGGAGTCTATCGCCTTCTGAACGGCGGGAATGACGGCCTCCTTGCACCAGGGAATGACGGTCTTCTCGCACCACGGTAAGAGTGACTTCTCGCGCCATTCCGCTAGAGACGAGAAGCCCTTCTCGGCAATGCTGGACACATCGTCGCCACTTACGCGCGACCCACACAGCAGCACGGCGATAACCATGCCTATGAACAAACCCTTCCTCACCGCTTCACCCCTTTTACTTGGTCAGACCGAACCACATCTTGACCTCGGCGGTCCCCCACTCGTGAAGAGTTGCGCTGCGCTTATTCGTCTCGGTTTCGGTGGTTGTTCTCTCCTCGGGTATGCCCCACATGTTGACGAGGCTTACCATTCCCGCAGAACCAGCGTACATGAGAGCGGCTCCTGTCACGCCGGCGCCGGCAATTTTGAGAGCGGCTTTGGATCCTTCAGATGCAATAACGTTGCGAAGGGCCAGGGCCTTGCTTGCAAAGGGCACCGTTGCATCGTTCAGGCCTATCGCCGCCACCACGTCCTTGGCGGTTGACGATAGGATGGCTGTGGACAAATGCGTACCGTGCAACACGCTCATCGCAGAGGCTCCAGCGCCGGCTGCGGCAACAAGACATGTGCCCAGTAGAGCATGTTGGTACCGCCCATACGGGCGCAGCGGGCGCTGCTTCACTACCTCCGCCTTGTGTTTCAATACCCTGTAGGCCTTGTAGCCGGTCACAATCAGCCACCCCAACCCCAGAGTAACGGCCACTGGAGCAAAACCGAAGGACGTACCCGCGGCAATTGCGGCCGCCGCCAGACGTACTCCCGCCGCCGCGGCTCCCGCAAGCACTACTCCTATAGCCGGTTGCACAACGCGATTCAAGAATTGTCTTTCTCTTGCAGTATACTTTTCGTAAATGCCTCGTTCCTTCCAGAACTCGTATCGGGCCGCAGGGTCCCGGAGGTTAGCCTCCCCCGAAACCGTGGCGTCCCATGTCGCGTCGACCACATCGGCGAATCCCCTGATGAATAGCTGGGTCGTGTTTATCGCCCTGTTCAGCAGGCTAACCGTCTGCCCAGATTCCCTCGTTGATTGCTCAAGCGAAGAAGGGGCAAGACAATCCCCAACGATGCGGGTTGTCTTGGTTACCGTTTCAACATAGACAGATTCGGGGCCGATAACGTAATACGGGACTGTCAGTCTTCTCCCATCTTCGAGCCTGTGTTCCGTTATTATTGTCTTTGCCGACCCTTCCGCTGGCTGAGCGACGATGACTACCAGCAGGGCGACCACAACGACGAGCGCCGTGCCTTTCACCGGTGCCACCCCCTTCCGATTTCTATGAATTGACGAAGCCCCCCTGGTAATCCAGGGGGGCTTCTCTAGCAGCCGTATGGGTATTCTTTTGGGGACATCTTGTGTCTCAACCAGAGCAGAAGGTAGTAGTCGAGATCCAGGTCGTGCTTTGAGAGCCTCACTAGGCCCAGGGCACAGCCTGTGGCCAGACAGATCAACCCCACGGGATACGCGACTTCGCCTACTCGAGGCACCAAGGCTTGCACCGCCGCAATACCGCTGAACAGCCCGAGACCAATGTGAGCTGCCTGCCGAAGGGACACCTTGCCTCCTATGATCTTGGGCTCCTCGGTGAGAACAATCGGGACCTTGTACACCCTCACAAGCCCACCACCAGGCCCCGGAGCCAAGTTGCGATCACGTACGCGCCAAACGTGATGAAGGCCCCGATGAGAGCGAACTTCAGTCCCTCCATCCCTTCCATCCGGGTCCTGGGGCTCGGAGAGGCGAGCCTCCAGCCGTTCAAAGCCAATGACCCCACAACCCAGATGCCGCCGGCCGCCATGAGGAAGTTCAACACCTTCTGAGCAAGGGTGATGATCTTCTGGAACCCTTTCTTGTCCGCCGGCAGGCCCGGATCCCCGGTCTCCGGGTCCGGCTCCAGGTCCTCGGCGAATGCAATACCCACTATCCCGACAAGTGTCGCAAGAACCAGAACCACCAGTATGGCCCGCTTAAAACCGAATTTCCACATTATCTCATTTCCCCTCCTTGTTTCAGGCTTCGTGTCGTAACCGCCGCATCGCTTTCCCCAGACAGCCTGTGTTACCAATTCACCCGCCTCGGCTCCGGTAAGTGGCCCTGTTTTCTGCGATGCCGTAGGCCCATTCAAACGCTACGGGTTTCCTATGCATCCACTCTGTCTCGCGAGGCCTTTCGAGCATGACCAGCAGATACTCATCTGCGGCGGCCAGCTGTACAAGACGGTGCCGTTCCGCGAGATCGGCGACATCAATGACGAGGCAGTAACGCCTGGACAGATATGGTCTCAGCCCCCTTCCCGCTTGCTGGATGTACAGACTCTGGGATTTCATCGGCCTTGCCAACACTATACAGTCAGTCAATGGAAGGCTGGTCAAAGCCTTCCGTTAAGACCCCGCAATTCGCGACGACTTGAATCGTCCCGGATTTCAGACCTTGAAGGATAGTCCGGCGTTTTGCGCGCCCCATCAACGAAGGCGCTCGGCACGCCCTCCGCCACGCACGAACAACGCTCTCCGTCCGCAACTCGGTCACCAAAGGCCAGCGAGGGCAGAGACTGAGGCGACGGCCAGAAACGGGAAGAACGGGGTGACTTCCCGGCGCGCCTCGAGACCGTTTTTCAGCACAACCAGCAGGCCCCAGAGACCTAGCCCTATGACGGCTGCGAAAAACATGTCGAGCCAATCGGATCCAAGCCAGATCCCGAGCATGCCCAATGCCTTTGCGTCACCCATGCCAAAACTCCAGTCTCCATACAATGAGTCGCCAATCAACACCAGCGCGACCCCGACGAGGAGCCCCAATAGACCCCATAGCAGCACGGGCAGTATCCCGGCCTTTAGAGATCGCACCACCAACCCCGAAAGGAGCCCGAGCAGTACAAACCCGTCGGGTATCTCAAACGCGATGAGGTCTGCCGTCGAGCAACCGGAAAGACAAAACAGCAGAGGGATGTACTCCATACTCAATCCGTTGCGACAGAGAATGAACGCGCATAACATCGAAATGCAGGCGCCAAGGCATGTCCGGTGAACTTTGGCCTCGTCTCTTTTCAGGCGCCATCCGCATGCAAATCCCGCTAGGGCCGACACATACAAAGCGAAGGATGTTAGGAGCATCGATGAATTCCCCCTTGCCCGCTGTCTCTTGAGTAAGGCGCCCGGTGCTTGGCCGGTACGCCCGTACCGTCCGAGCGAGATGAATTAGTCGACTCTTGCCCCGAGCACTTCTCTGAGAAACTTCGACCCTGCGGGGAACAGAGACATCACAAGAATGACTACCGTGGGGACGGCGATGGTTAGGGCACCGGTGAGGATCATCTCTCTTATTGAAAGGGGTCTCGTAAGAAGCTCCAGCAAGATGGCATCCCTCCTTTCTTCAGACGGCCAACCTCTGAACCACGGCAGAGGAGATGCGTTTCTTCCATCTTGCGATTTCGGGATGTTGTAATCGTGACTCACCCGTGTGCGCCTTGCGCGAGTCTCTATCCCGACGTTACACCGGGTTTGTTTGTCGCGGCGAGCATCGCCTCTAGTTCATTCGCCAGCCCGGAGTGTGGCATGTACCGGGCCATCGTATCTGCGACACTTGGGCCATGCGACACCTTCGCACCTCCCCAACAGACACACAAGGCGCAGAGAGCATCTGCGCCTTGTCTTCCGTCAATGCCTACTTCCCTTTTCGCGCGACGGTCTTCCGCCCTGGAGCAACACGGAGGTGCCGTTGCGCAGACACACTCACCGTCCAGCCTGCTTCCCGAAGCTTTCTGAGCGTTTCAGCCGGAGTATTCCTTCCCGCTTGGATCGCCCGGTGAATCTGCGCGCAAGCCGCGGCCGGCTCGCTAATCTGAATGCCGTCCGGCCAAGAGGCCGCGCAGTATACGCTTTCGTCGAGAGGCTTGGGGAATTTCCTGGGCGCATCTACCCCTTTTCGCAGAAGGTCCGCGATCTCGTCCGCGGCGGCTCTGTCGATGAAGTGTGGGAGCCACGGCCGCGTGATCAGCCCTTGCCCCATTCCCAGGATCTCCTGGTCTTGACAGCCAAGCTCTTCAGCAAGTGCTCCGACAACCGCCTCGATCCCTCCGGGCGCCAGGGAGACGAGGCACCTGTCCCGCTCCGGTGCGCCCTCGATGGGTAAAAGGCCGGGGAGCACTAACCAGACCGGGTGCCTCGGTCGTCTCAGGCCATAAAGTCCCGGCGGAAGTAAGAACCTCTCGCCCCGCGCGTCGTCTGCCTCGGCAATATAGTTGGCGACCATTGCCCACACGGAATAAGAACTGCGCATGTATTCGTCAGCAGGGATCAGGCGCTCGCCCATCGCTACGACACCGGCGACATCCCCGGGGAGATAGTCGAGAATCGTCTCAATAGTGCTTTGCAGACTTCGCCGGGCCCGCGCGAAGAGCGCGGCGTCCGGGCGGAGCCTTATGGGAAAGCACACCGGAAGGAGCGTTAGGCCGCCCTCTGCGCCTTTTCCTCCGCGAGCATCTCGAGTAGTTTCTCCTTCAGCCACGTCCAGGCTTCACCTCCAGATTCTTTGACCCTGACAACGGAATCCAAGAGACTCTTGACTCGCGGGAGGTCCGAAGGTGGGAGGCGAACTGCCCCTTCTACACCTGTCTTGGCATCCGCGGCCTTCTCTCTCTTGATTGCATCGCCCAATTCTCTCGTTGACCACCCGTTGGTTACGGCCTTGTCGATCCAATCGGCTGGAGCGTCGGTCTTTGCAGCCAGCCTATGATGATACCAGCTCAAATCCTTTGCGCGAAGATGCTCCTCGGGAAACGCCTCGAAGGTCTTGGCGATCTCGCGAACCTGGGCGGAGGAACACCCGAGAGCCGAAGCGATGGACGCGCTTTTGAGCCTCCTCACCCGGAGGAGGTACGCCAGGAGGCGGCCCATCTCCCACCGCGAGTCATCTTGATCCTCCATCTCGGTGGCTACCCGCTGATAGATCTCTTCCAAGGACAAGGGAACAAGATCCCGATAATACTGAGGCGGCTCGAAAGGAGCATCCGATAGCGCCAATCCGATGCGAACGCAGACTTCCTCGGTGGTGAGCCCCTCACGTCTGGCCACTATGGCAACCAGAAGACCGATAGAAAGTCTGCCATCGTGCTTTGCTCTGTGGCACTTGCCGCACAATTGGATCTGGTTCTCCCTAATGTCCGCTCCACCGAGGCTCCTGGCCCGGATATGGTCGGGGTCGCCTTGAGCTGGCGAACCGCACAGCTCACAGTATGCTTTCCTGCATTCCTGGATTGTCTTCGGGCTGCGAATCATCACCGGTTTCTCCAGCATGCGATCCTGTCGACCTCCTTTTCCTCCGCCTTCTGCGCTCGCCCTTGGAGTCAGGTTGTCCCTCCCCCAATTCGTCGAGGGTCGAGACTTCGTACATCTTCAGCGACGCCCGATCAAGGTAGAGACGTATTACCCCTCCTGAAGGTGAGTGTCTCGCCTTCACCACCCTTATCCTATGGGTACTGGCCTGGCTCTGATCGCTTTCTTCCTCGATGAATAGGGCGACATCGGCCTCCCGAAGCATGCCTCTCGAGCCCGCCAGGCGATCTGGCTCGGCGAGCTGGGCAAGCACGATGACGAACATGGAGAGTTCCTGCGCCAGACTCTTCAGTCTCTTGCACGCACGCAGAAGCAATTCCCATGACTCTTCTTCGGGATGCTCGATATCCAGTCGCTGAATGTAATCAACCACGAGGGCCTTCACACCGACGAGGGCCGCATACTCTCTGGCAAGGGCCTCCATTTCGCCGTGGGAAAGCCAGGGCATCGCGTCAGAGATGTAGAGCGCATTCCCGACGTTGCGCGTGTTTCGGACATGTTCGACCTTCTTCATATCCGAGTCGGTCGCGGTTCCGGTTCTCAGGGCGAGCAGGTTCGCATCTCCCAGCATCGCGTACAGCCTAATGGCCAGCTCCTCCCACGACATCTCTGTATTGATGTAGAGAGTCGGGGTGCCCTGGACGACCCCGAGATGCGACGCGATGTTGAGTGCTGTGGCCGTCTTGCCCTTGCCCGTCTCGGCGGCCAGAAGAATGAGATGTCCTGGCTCCGCCGACACGGCGCGAGTCAACCTCTCGAGACCGAGGTCGAGGATCATTGGACCCCCGCCGTGGCGCGCGTTGATCGCCTTGAACGCGCCCTCTAACCACTCCTCGGGGGACTTTACCGGACTGGCGTCGCCAGGCACAATGATCTTTGCCGCGGACTGAACGAATCTCTCGAGGAATTTTTCCGGCTGAATCCGCGGATTGCGCTGGAGCGCTCGTAAGGCGCTCTCGCAAAGGCGCCTCGCTTCTCGCAAGCCGGACTCTGCCTTGACCTTGCGATACAGGTCGCCCAAGTCCTCGAACTGGGGAACATCGACGGCCGGCTCAAACTCCTCGGGAAGCTTCCCCGTGGCGTTCAGTGTTTTCCAGATGGCCCGGTTCCGCTCATCAGAGAAATCCTTCGCCTGGAGGCGGTATCGCAGGAAGGCCAAAGCCGCCGCGCTTGATGCGGCGGCGGTCAACAGGGCCTTCTCCGCGTTCAGGTTTTCAGCCTGCGTCAAGCAGCTCATCTCCTCCTCTCCGCGAAGCGGTATACATCGTTGATCCAACGATTCTGACTCCCTTGGGAACGCCTCCGTAGTGCGCGATGAGTCTACCATCGGGGCCCAGTTCAAAGAGGTCGTCGAGATTGGGGTCCTTCCCTGTGGTTCGCCCCCCTTGGGTTTTGGGCCCACGCATTGATGGCCGGTGATTCCACTTGCACCGCGCGAAGAAGGCGCGACGTAGTTCCGCGTTGGACCATGGGGAAACGTTTAGACGCTTTCTGCCGACGGCTTCGAATTCGAGGTCCTCAATGGCACGGAGCACCGTGTCATATCCGTACTCCTTCACTGCCCTCCCAACCAACGGGTAGTTCCCCTGGAGCTTGTCAACTCCCTCAATGGCGTGGAGTCTTTCTGTCAGAGCCACAATGAGGTCTCTTGCTGTCGGTGGTTTTGATGGAGCGCCTTGCGCGGTTTCTCTTACTTGTTCTTGATCCACTTGTTTCCTATCCACTTCACGGAACCCCGTGGTACCTCTCCCCCGGCTACACGGGCTTCCGGCCCACTGGTCACGCGGGGTACCACCGCCGGATGCATGGGGTTCCACCCCCGGTACATTTTGAACCCCCCCGGGTACGTTTTGAACCTGCCCCCCGGTACATGTTGAACCAGGGACACATCCAGGGAGTCTGCTTGCGCAGCCAGCTTCCGATTGCGGTTCAGCGGCATCGCCCGTCATGACTCTCTCCAACGCAGTAAAGAGTCCAGTAAGATCGTAGGCATTGGTCGCTCGGCCGCCGCCATCGGTGTATCGCTCGTCCACAGTCAATAGACCTTTCTTAACGAGGCTGTCCGTGTAGGTTCGCAGAGTCTTGCGGCTGATGCCCGTCAACTCACTCAACCGTTCCATCGAGGGATGAGGATCTTGATCCGACGTCCACCGATAGGAAAGCAGGTGGCAGACAAGGGCGATCTCTTGCAGTGTGAGGCCCAGCCTCCGTTGGTGGCGAAACAGAGCCATTGGTACCGGAGTGATGCCTTGTTGCACTACCGTCCGTCCGTAAAGCCCGTAGAGCCGACTCTTGATGGCGCAGTCAAGTTCAGGGGTCGTCATGCCGTCCCTCCTATGAATGTGAAACACAAATGACCGGAAGTATACCGGTCATTTGAAAGAGGCTGCGTTTCCAGTTACTGGGGCGTCCCGGCGACGCGACGACCCAGGCCCCTTCGTTTTGGTGGACTATTCGGGGGGATACCGAGTAGCCGGTCTAGTCGCCTCTCCATCGGGGTTTCAATACTTGCCGCTCCATCGAGGTGGTCTGTCTTCAGCCGGTACGCGCGTACCAGATTCCTCTTCTATCTTGGCCGATACGTGGTTCAGGCTACTGTCGCGCCCCGCACCCGCACAATTCCGGTGCATCTCAGGAGCCGTCTATGTAGGTCCTCGGATATTGGCGTCAGGAGTAGACCCCTCTCCTTGGCCAGCGCAACCAGAGTCGCCACAGCGCCACGGATGGACACCACATCTCCTCGTTGTATGAGCCGGATGCCTTCCGTCTCCCACTTCACACCCATACGGTTGATTCGAGTCCGGTCAACCGCGGTCCATCGCGAGCCTTCCTCGCTTTGCAGGAGGACCTCGTTCCGCCTCCAGTTGGTCGCCCGCACAATGCCCCGCACCGCCCTTGCCTTCGGGCGCTCGTCGGAGACTATCTGCACAAGGGTCTCCGTAGTTCCGAGGCACCCTCGCGGGCCTTCCCTGAGAGCAAACAGAGCGCTGCCAGACCCCGCCATAGCTTGGCAGATGTCGGATGCGCGGCTACGGAACATCCTCAGGAAGGTCTGCACAGCGTCCGCGGTGTTTCCATGGAACACGTTGGGCTCCATTTCATCAAATGAAGTCTCAATAACGTCTTGGCAGATCCCCCGAACCCGGGGGTCCTCTATCCTCAGTAGGGGGGCGGCTCCACCTGTTTTCCTGGCTCTGGAGGCCATCGCGAGCCCTTTGACGATATCGGCCCGCGAACTCAAAACCAGCCGGCGCGCTTTCTTCGGAGCCGGACCGGCAAATGTGAGACCGCGTATCTCTTCCACCTCGGGCGTGTCCTTCGTCAGCACGCGGCCATAATACCTCGCGATTTCGCCCTGGCCGCGGCGCAGCCATCCGCTCTTCAGGTTCGCAAGACCGCAGACATTCCGCACGTCCTCGGGTTCCATTGTGTATAGTTCGACCAGAGACGCAGCGCTCGTCCCGGAGTTTTCTCTGGAGGCCCCATACCTCTCGACAACGTGCATGCTGTTGCCCAGTTCGGGAATCCACAGATGGTGTCCGCGCCGACCCCTTCCCGGCCCGTCCCTGTCGGGCCACTTCAGTGACTCAAGAGCCCGCTGCCAAGCCCGGATCTCACCCTTTTCCCTCGCAGTCAACGAGGGCGAAGCCGCCCTCAAGGCATCTCTTATCTTCGCCCCCGGGTTGTAG
>JANLFS010000047.1:18862-19443 GCA_024655925.1 Bacillota bacterium
GTTCTTCACGCTCGTGCCGAGCCGTTCCGCGAGGGTTCTCACGTCTAGTCCTTCATTCAGAAGGATCAGCATCTGGCGCTGCTGCGGGCTGAGGCTCACTTTCTTCAAACACGGCGGGACTTTCGGCCTCACGTGGCTATCCCCCTTCAGAGATCCCCCGTTCGCTGCGACAACCATTCAAGCTGATCCTCGAAGTGTGCTACTGAAGATAATATAGATGGCCGTTGCCTCTGTGGGCAATGTGGATATGGCTGAAATACCACCGTCAATTCGCCGAATTGTGGCGATTTCCATATTTGGCTCTGCATTCCTGCCCATTCCGAATCGATTGGCGTAATTGCTAATGCGCACGCACCCCGGCATCGTTGATTCCACAAGGCGTGCAGCTCCCATGAATTGCCCTGGAAGGGTTTCCCAGCTCTTGCGACGTCGACGGAATTGGCATATACTCTACGTGAGTATGCAGCAGCGTACCGGACCAGCACATATCGCGTTTCTAATGAAGAGCGGGGTGAAGCGGATGGGTAGAGCTCCAATGGTCACAAGGCCGATGGAACTAAACACTGTGGGCCGCAGGCTCA
>JANLFS010000047.1:19453-25015 GCA_024655925.1 Bacillota bacterium
AGGGTGGACAATCTACGATGTCGAAACCTTCACAAATATCCCGGCTCCAACCCTCGCCGAGTATGAGCGCGATCAGTCCGTCGTCCCCGCAGACCGATTGCCCGTCCTCGCCTGTCTTCTCTCCGTTTCCATTGAATGGTTGGTGACCGGCAAAGAGACTGCCGAAAACTTGCGCCGAAAGTGGCCGGAAGGGTTCAACCTCTGGGCCAAACTGACCCGGGAGCTGAACGAGAAGGATAAGGATCGCCTCATGATTCTGGCTGAGGCTTTCCTAAAACGCAGAGACGAGGTAGTGAAGATGCTGGACTGGGGGCGTCTAAAACAATTGCAGGAGGAGGCGCCAGACTCCTTGGGCCCCGATGAGGGCGGGTCCGACGAGTCTTCTGGCTTATAGCGCCATCACGGGTTTGGGGTACCAGTCACGGCGGATTGGCGGAGAACCGTGCGAGCCGCAGTGCGGGCGCATTCGCTTCTCTTAAACCGGCACGAATTGTCGTTCCCGATTACCTTGGCCGAGGTCGAGCAGGCTTACCGCGTTGTCTTCCTACCCCCCGCTTTGGGGCGGATCGACGGCATAGGCGACGAATTGGTGACCGTCGCTCCCGAAGCCACGTTCCTGTTCGTCGAGGCGAGACATTCTATCAGTCCCAAGAGCCGAAGCCCTTGCTTCCAGGCTCTTCACGCGTTGGGCCATCACGTGCTTGGGCACGTTAGACGACATGATCCTTTCCGCCCCATCCACGCTGCAACAGCGCTCGATCACCAGTGTCCTCGATAGAGAAGCCGACATCTTCGCGTCAGAAGTGCCGATGCCGCACTGCATGGTGGAGCAGTTTCCTGGAACCGCAGAGGGGGCTCTATTCGGAGTGGCCACGGCAGAGTCTCTCCGACACAAAATGGATGTTAGGTGTTATCCCGTTCATCCAAGACTCAGCCAGGCCCAGGCGGTAATTGCCGCGCGCTACCAACTCCGTATGGCTTGAACCGTTGTCGCGAACCCACTCACTCGGTTTCTCCACACAATAACCGTCTCGCCTGATCAAAGGATACGCGCGCCATCCCTTTGCGGCGGATTGCCTCCGCAACCTCGAAACAGTGCGTTGCTTGAGCTCGTGCTTCGGCAGTAAGACCCACAGTGGTTGAACCTAAGTAATCCAACTCCAGATCAAAGCCGATCACGTCGAAGGTGGTACTGGTTTCAAGGCACGTTATTGCCACAGTGTCCTCTGTACGAGCCACGTCAAGAAAATGGTCGAGAAGTAGTCTTCCTGTGTCCGTGTGAACGGAGACTCGCCATCGAAACAGCGCCACACCCTGGATCTCATATACTCGGCATGCGCTGGTGATCTTGCGCTCTTGCGCGGCTTTGGCAATCGCCGCCCACTCTTCCGCAGAACAGACCAACAATATCCCCACGCCAGCAAGGTCATTCATGACGGCAGCCATTACAGTTTTGCCCGAGGCTTCGTATTCTTCCGGGATGAGTATTTCCTTACCTTTCCCATCATCGACAACGGTCAGAACCCATAGGCTGCCGAACGGTTTCAAAGCAGCGGCCTCGGAAACCAGTGGGGCCGGTATGCGCATTGCTGCGCACCCCCTGTCAGGGCGAAATCACTTCATCACAGTACGCAGTTTCTTCTCCTCCCTCCCGCTCTCCTTCAACTGGAAGGGGGGTCTCCCCTTACGCGTGAGATCCACCTGATTGCACCATTCTTTCCCTAAGCGGGCATACTACCCTCGCAAGAAGGGACGGGGATTCCTGTGGAGAATGGCAATGGCACTCTCCTGCATGTGGCTCGCCAACTAGTTCCAGTCGAGCATGTTGTAGAGGAACGTGGTTACCGCCTGAGAATCCAGGTTACAGCTGCTGACGGGATTCCGGTATCATGCCGGATTCTACGCGAAGCAAGAGATGGCAGTAATTGGGCGCTCCAGGGCCTCGTGTCCGTTCCTTGGGACAACTTATGGGACTTGGCTCGCGCCCTCAAGGCTCTGCAGAGTCTCCGTCGCCTGCAAGACTGAGCACGGGCGATGGAGTAGTTGGCGGGTTAGAGTCTGGTGTCTACTCGTGTGTTGGTGCCCGTCGTCTACGAAGGGTCGCAGCTCGGAAAGGAGACAGACGAAGAGGCACGTCCTTCATGGTAATACCTGCGCCATGGTCGGCGCCATGGCGGAGCCCATGTCGTTGACGTCCTTCAAGCCCATGTCAATCACCCTTCCGATCGTCGCGTGCGTGACCCTCGGTCCGGTCCCCTTGGAGGACACCAGGACGGCCCCCGCGCCAGTCACCGTCCACTGGGCCGTCGGGGGTCTCTGCGCTCCGAACTCGGTCGGGTACCGGTATTGCCTCTCCGCCGTGTTGTGGTGGCTCGACGTGGCGACCAGGGCCTTCTCGCCGTACCCGCCCTCGACCAGGGCCGAGGCGAGTGCCAGCCCCTCCACGTACGTGGAACACGCGCCGTACAACCCGAGCATGGGGATGGAAGTGTCGCGACCCGCGAATCCCGAACAGGTGATCTGGTTGAGAAGGTCCCCCGCCAGGAGGAAGTCCACCGACTCGGGCTCCTTTCCGGCCTTCTTCAGGCATATCTTGATCGCCTCGACCAACATCTGCGCCTCGGCTCGCTCCCAGGACTTCTGCCCGTTGAGAGTATCGCCGAGCACGAGGTCGAAGTCCGACCCCAGGGGCCCCTGGCCCTCCTTTGGACCGGCCACGGTGGACACCGATTCGATCACCGGAGGTTTCTGGAATGCTATTGACTGCTTGCCGAGCTTGTTCCGGGCCATGCTAAAACCCCCGCTGAAGGACGAGCCTGACGAGCGTGACCACCACGGCGGTGACGAGCCCGTACACTATGACGGGACCCGCTATCGTGAACATCTTTGCGGACGCTCCGAGCACGAACCCTTCGCGCTTGAACTCCAGGGCGGGAGAGACGATGGAGTTGGCGAAGCCGGTGATCGGGATTGCGGACCCCATGCCCCCGATCCGACCGATCTCGTCGTACACCCCCGCGCCGGTGAGGATCGCGCCGGCGGCCACCATCGTCCCCGACGTAAGGGCCGTGACCATCCTCGTATCAAGGCCGCCCGTCCGCGCTATCAGGTCGTACACGACCTGTCCGACGAGGCAAATCGCCCCGCCGACCAGGAACGCCAGCACCGCGTTTCGCACGATCGGCCGTCCCGGCACGTACTGTTTCACGAGTCTCCGGTATTCCGCCGCCTGCCCGCTCGTGGCCTTCAACTCCCATCCCCCTCGTCGCCAGCGGAAATCAAGTGTATTATGCTCTCCGCCCCAGCCGACAATCCCGCAAAAAGACGGGCCCCCGGTTCACGGGGGTCCTTGTCCGGCCGCTCCGGACGGCCGATCCTCGATGAGGAGCACCATCCCGGCGGGATGCCTCGCGGGGTCTCGCCGCGCCTATCGGCCCGCGCCTCCCGCTTCTTGCACACCCCTCCGGCAGGGTTCTCCGTCGCTCCCGTACACGTATCTCTTCAGCTTCCTCACGGCGCTCGGCTGGCTGATCCCGAGCACCCGGGCGAGCTGGTACGAGCTGCTGCAGGCACCCCAGGCTTCCCTCACTATCCTGCCCTCGGTGTCCCTGAGGATCTCCTTCAGCGACTTGCTGGAAACCGGTGCTTCCGCGCGAGACTCCGGTCTCCGCGCGACGGGGCCGCGCTCGAAGTCCGCCTCGATTGACTGGGAAGTGAGCGGCCAGCGTTCCGGGGTGACGATGTCGTCAACGTCGAGCGTTATTACCATCCTCTCGATCAGGTTCTTCAGTTCCCGGACGTTGCCGGGCCACCTGTAGGAGGCGAGCACGTCCAGGAACGCAGGCGTGAAGCGCAGGTTCTTGCCGTACTTGGCGTTGAATGTTTCCAAGAAGTGCAGGGCGAGGGGTTCGACGTCCGACGGCCTATCGCGAAGCGGCGGTATGGCTATCGGGACCACCGCCAACCTGTAATACAGGTCGGCACGGAAACCACCGTTTCGAATCATCTCCGGCAGGTCCGCGTTCGTGGCGGCAACAACCCTGCACGTGGCCTTTTTCGGCTGTACCCCGCCGACCGACATGTAGCACCCGTCCTCCAACACCTGGAGGAGCTTCGGCTGTATTTCCTCGGGCAACTCCCCTATTTCATCGAGGAACAGCGTCCCGCCTGACGCGACCTGGAACACTCCGGGCTTGCCCTCGCGGTTCGCGCCGGTGAACGCCCCCCGCTCGTACCCGAACAGCTCCGACTCCACCAGGCTCTCGGGGATGCTCCCGCAGTTTATCTTGACGAACGGTCCGTTCCTGCGGGCGCTGTGTTCGTGTATCGCCCTCGCGATGAGTTCCTTGCCCACCCCAGACTCCCCGAGGAGCAGGACCGTGCAGTCGGTGGGAGCGACTCTCTCGACGCTGTCAAGCACGTCGTGCATCGCCTGGCTGGCGGCGATTATCGAGGGGAATCCGACGCGGGTCGTCAGGGTGACGACGTGCGTCTGGTAGCTGCCGGTCAGGCTGAGGCCGCGCGTCACCTGGTTCCTGAGGGTGATCAGCTCCGAGACGTCCCTGGCAGTGGTGATCAAGAGGATCACGTCGCCGCTCCCGTTCTCCACCAGGTTCACCGACGTGAGCAACCTCTTTCCGGTCCGCGTTATCTGCTCGGCCGTCAGGGGCTTCTTCTCGAGCATGGAGATCCGGGTGACCGAAGGCAGGGTCGTGATATTCGCCTCGACCCAATCCCAATCCCGCCCGATCCATTCCTCGGCCTTGACCCCGAAAAGCCGCTCGACGGACTTGCTCGCGGCGAGCACGATGCCGGACGGGGAGGTGATGAACAGCGCGTCGTAACACGAGTCGAGTATCGCCTGCAGCTGAATCGAGGCCTCGATCTCGGAATTCAGGCCCGGTCTGCCGCTCTCCGGCGGGCCTTGCTTTCTCGCACGGTCGGCCATGATGAACATACCCTCCTGCAGCGTCAACGGGGTTGGGTCTGCATACGATTGCTTCTCGTCTCGCGGTGCACTTTCGGCACGACCCAAACGACTGATGTTTATGGGGGCATATTCGCTCGCCTCGCCCCGATTCCTGCTTGTAACTCATTCTTGATCTGGCAATTCATTCGTGATCGGATCCGGCGACGTCGCCGGCGCCCTCCCGGTCAAGGCGGGACCGAACGCCCGCGGAAATGCCCGCCCTACCTCGACGACTGGGAGCGGGTTCTCCGGGGCGGCACCGAGCGAGCGGGGAAACGCCCGCCCGGCCGCACCGCTGGACTGGCACGAGGGTTGCATGTTACAATCGTACAACCTTCGCGACAACAGCGACGGGAGTGGATCGTAATGCAGCTGTTCGCTCAACAGATGGTGTTCGGCATCCTGATCGGCACGTTGTACTCCTTGTGCGCACTGGGGGTGACGGTGCAGTGGCGAGCCATGAGCCTCATGTGTTTCGCGTACGGCGAGTTCTGCATGCTGGGCTCATTCGCCTCGATGATATTCACCCTGGACGTCGGCTTGCCGTTCTGGGTCAGCTTCTTCCTTTCCATCCTGCTGGTCGGCATGCTCGG
>JANLFS010000048.1:0-20341 GCA_024655925.1 Bacillota bacterium
CAGATCCAGAACAGACAGCCTTCGGATCCTGCAGGATTTGAGAGCCGGAATGGGAGCAGCCCTTGTACCTCTAGGGGGCATAGGAGAAGAAACCGCAGGCTACAAGGGATATGGACTAGCGACCGTGGTGGAGATACTCTCGGCTGCACTGCAAAGTGGCAGCTACCTATCGATGCTCGTCGGCGAGAAGAACGGTGTTCCAACCCGCCCCATGCTGGGACACTTCTTCATCGCCATTGACGTGTCTGCCTTCACCGATGAGAGTGCGTTCAGGAAAACCGTAGGCGATATCCTCCGCACCCTGCGGAAGTCAGCAAAGATGCCCGGGAAGAGCAGGATCCTTACTGCGGGCGAGAAGGAGTACCTCACGTGGATGGAGCGCAAAGACAGAGGCATTCCTATCGACCGCAATCTGCGGCGCGATATACTCGCAATGCACTCTGAGCTGGGGTTGAGTGTCGAACTGCTCCCCATTGCTCCGAGAGAGTCAGCGTGAATACGGGGCGCGGCAGGCCGCGCGGACGCCGCCCATGCCTTTCGCCTGCTGCACTCCTCAGCTCACCCTGCGCTCGTCCCTCCCGCCACATACGGTATCGTCTATGGCCCCTCCGGCAACACACAGATCGGGGCACCCGGGCCGTGTTCTACCATGAGCGCCGCCAGAGTCTCCTCGATGTCGTGGCACGGGGTGAGCATGGCGTTCTTTATCTCTTCGTCCGACAGCCCCTCGGAATAGAGGCACACCTTCGCCTTCAGCTGCACCCTGGCTTGAATCTGCAGCTGCCACTGGTCGAGTGCTGAGAATCCCGGGCTCGATATGAGTTTCACCGCGCCCTCCGGAGTTCCTGATTTCTCTAGTAGTCTCTGATACGAGCTTCCTGAAGGCACCCCGTCGACACACTGGGCCGCCACGATGATTGCTCCGCCTGGCTTCACAACGCTCGCCGCAGCACACATCCCTTTGACCGTCTGGTACAGGTTGCGGTCTAGTGGATACCCGCTGTTTGTCGTTATTACGATGTCGAAGGGCTCGGGGACACGCTGCATCGCAACTGACTTCACATACTCGACGCCAGCGGCGTGGGCTGCCCGGAGGTCGCCGGAGAATACCCCCGTAGTTTCCTTGTTGCGGTTCAAGGCTACATTGACAATGAAGTCAGGAGCTGTCACGAGGGCCGCCTCTGTCACCAGTTCGTACACAGGACTGCCGGTTGTGATGCCCCAGGTTGACCGCCTGCAGTCAAGGATCTCATATGAATGGGCGGACATCACATTGTCCAGGCCTGCAATCCCGGGCAACACGAGTTTGCCGCCCCCGCTGAAGCCAGCGAAAAATGCGGTTCAATGAAACCCGTGAGCATCCGTCGAGATGCCTGCAGGTAGTCTCGGTTCGCCCACAGTTCCTGCCCGTTGCTCAGCCTTCCCGCGCACAACATCGTGCTCCGGTCCTTGCAGTCATGCTGGACGATGCGGTAATTCCGAACGATTTCCTCGCCCAGGAATTCCACAAGCTCCTCGGGCGGGCTAGGCCTGTGAGTGCCCAGGGCATTTATGAGAACGATCTGATCTCGCCCGACTCCGGTCTTCACCAGTTCTTCAAGAACAACGGGAAGGATGAGACGGTCGGTACCGGCCTGCTTGCATCGCAAAAGACGATGGCCAGAGTGTCGGTGGCACCAAGACCACCGGCCATGGCCTTCAACGGCGGCCTCCCGATCGGGCGCCGCAAGGATTCCGCTCGAGTTGCGGATTCTTCGCGGCGGCTATCGCGCGCTCGATGTGCTCATCGGTGAACCCCGGTATCTCTGCCAGGGTCGCCCGGAACCCTACCTTGCGTCCCAGTTGGATCATACCCTCCGCGACCGCAATACCCAATTCGCGTCCGTGGAGTCTGTCTATGTCGGCTGTGATATGACCGTGGCACTTGTATATGTCGCCGACGACGCGGAGGTGGGGTTCGATAGCCGGAGCGAAGAACACGGTGTAGTAGGGGTTCATTACAGCGACGGCGCGGCCGTGGCTTGTGATGTCTACCAGCGAGAAACTAGTAAGATGCGCGCCATTGGTTCCGCCGACCATGATGGCATGTCCGCCGATGTCAGTGGCCAAGCCCAACGCCTCCCGGGCACCGTCGTCAGACGGGCTGGGAAGCTGTGCGACTAACTCAGGTTCAATGAACGGGGTAAGCAGCGATCGGCCATAAGAGTCAAGAGCTCTTTGATAACGTCATACAGCTCGAGGACAGAGTCCCAACGTGTCACTGTCGGCCGGCCGTCAGGCTATGTGGGGCAGAGAACCCGGGCTTCAAGGGGCTTTCCCGATCTGAAGAGCTTGAGAATGTTGTGCGCTGTGCATGCTATCAGCCACTTCGCTCGGACTCTCAGTGAACCACGAAGCAGAAACTGGCGCAAGCCCTGCACTGCCTTCACCTGCCCGAAAACCGGCTCGACGATCTGCTTTCTCAGCGAGTAGGCTTTCGGGCCGCGTTTGGTGTTGAGCTTTCGGCGCATCCGGTCTTTGCAGGACAAACCCGCAGGTGCCCGGCCTCTCGGCGCCGGTTCAACGAGCGTGCTATGTTTCTGTTTGTCAGGCGGGATGTATGCGTCGATGCGCCTCTTTTCAAGAAAGTCCACGTTCTTCTCGCTGAAGTATCCCGCGTCGGCGGACAGCCTCTTAGGCTTGCGGTTCAGGTTGAGTTCAACTTGTTTGACCATGTCCGGCAGATGAGTCGAATCCGCAGCCTGGTTCGTGAGGTCCGCCGCGATTATGATCTGAGATTCGCTATCCACAATGGCTTGCGCGTTGTACGCCTGGATGAATGTCTTATCCGAGTTCTTCATTATCCGAGAATCTGGGTCGGTGAAGTTTCGCTGCGCTTTGTCGTTGGGAGTCCCCGGCGGATCCTTCGGCTTGCGGCCGCGCTTGATCCCTGACCGGGTTGCGGTTGGCCGCCCGGGCTGCCCATCGTCCGCAGAGCGCCGGCTCTCTTTCTCCGCGCGCGCTTTCTTCTTCCAGGGCCGCCATGGCTTCTTTGATCTTGGCCAACCGCTTCTCGCGGATGACGAGGTCTTCAGGCAACTCGTCCCCTCGTTTGTCGGACCCGAACTTGCGGTCTTCAGCCTCGTCGAGGCGTGCGTTATCCCGAAGGCGCTCCTTGATCCGCTTCTCGAGCCTGGCGCGGGTTTCTTTCATCCGCCCGTAGCTCATGGCTTTGTGCTTGGAGGCGTTCGCTTTGATCTTCGTGCCGTCGAGCGCGGCATGCTTGAGCGATACAAGCCCCGAATTCCCGCAGACGGTCAGCACCTGGGCAAACAGCCCCGCGAGTTCGTTCAGGTGCCTGCTGCGGAACTCAGCCGCCGTTCTGAACGACGGCGCGTTCCCCGCAGCCAGCACGCGAAACGCTACGTCCTCTTCAAAGCGCTTCGCAATCTTCCTGGAAGAACGCACTCCCACGCATTGGGCGTACAGCAGGACCTTCACCATCATCCTCGGGTTGTAGGGCGGGTATCCTCTCTCCTCCCGCTCATAGACTTGCTCGATGGCTCAGAGGTCCAACTGGTCGACGAGATCGCTTATGAAGTACGCCAGATGTCCCTCGGCAAGCCAGTCCTTGAGGGACGGCGGCAGCAAGTACATTTGATCTGGATTGTAAGGCCTGTATGTCTTGCTCATGCCAGGATAACTCGCCGTGTAGCTGCATTTTCCTGTGCATCGGGCTAGGCATTACTCGCACACGCTCCTAGCAGGGAGCATATTGCGGAAGCGCGAATCACGCAAATACTTGCGGAACGTTACTTAGGGCAAGCAACGATACAAGATGCCTCGTTCTCATGGCTTCACGGGCCTCCTAGTACATTAGAGTTGTCTCCAAAGGGTCTTTGAGAAGCGAAGAGGAGTCATGCGGCGGAGAGCCAAAGTCTCTTGTCGGGGCTGGGGAATTTCGAATGTCCTCCTTGGGAAGCATAGCTGTCCCGTTGAAAAGAGTGCTGCCCCGCCTCTACAAGGTTTTTCGAATGAGCACGTTGAGAATGCGGTACATCCTCATGTCTCGAGTAAGGAGCTAGGTTGGGACTTGCAGAGGGATGCGCGATCCAGCCCACTACGCGTGGGATGGTGGTCCAACAGAGCACCCCTCCAGATGTGAAGAGTATATCGTACTGACCGGAGAGGACGCCCGGCAGGTCATATGCGTTCAAGCAGATGAAGCTCGCGGGAATTCCAAGCTCATCCGCATACCCGCACAAGGACCATGCCCCAGTAGTCGAGCTCCGGAAGAACGAACTCAATGGCGCGTCCGTGGGTGTGCGGTACCTCTCTGTAAGGGAGCCGGACTAACGACAGATCTGGTCTATCAGGCGAGGCATGCAGCACATCCCTGATCTGCTCATCCATAAGCCATCTGACCGCAACCCCCCGCAGCGGAGTGGGCGGCGACGCCTTCGGTTCGTTCCAGGCCGGGCTGTCCACCCCCACCAGGTTGACAAGGTTCAGCAGCTCGTAACCCTCGCCGTGCCGGACCGTGGCCCAGACCTTCCCGGCATCGCCCCAGGGACCAGATGGGAGGTTCACAATCTGCACCGTATCGTCCGCGCCTCCCACCTCCGTCTCCGAAACATCTCGCGCTCCGAGGTCGAACAGGAATTCCTCGTACCGCACGGCAAAGTCCCAATACCGCCTCATGATTCCAGCAAACTCGGGACGAATCCGAGCGTACCTCGGGTAGTAGCCATCGGTGAGGACCGCGTCCCCTTCCCCGAGGACCAGATGGAACCCTCCTGACGCCATGATCGCGGCGCTCGTGAGCCTCATCGCGGTTTCGGCGGGCGTCCAGGCATCCAGTCCATGCCGGATCTCTTCACCCTGGAACGGCTTGACATAGGCTGCCAGTATCACCTGCTTTTTGTGGCGGGCCGCCTCCAACCCGCGCAGAACGAGAGCCCTCAGGTCACGGTAGGTATCGTGAGGGGGCCAGACCTCAATGTAGACTGCATCCTGTGGCGCGAGGGCAACCCGGGACACAGGCCAGTTGTTCACGCAGTTGAATATGAGACCTACATCCGGCCCAAGACGGGCGCGGCAGGTTTCGATGAACGGCGCGAACTCGTCCTCTGTCCTGATCAAGCGCCTTTCCTTCGTGTAATAAGTCTTGGGGAACCCGTACTGGTCCACGTGCACCCCGTCAAAGCCCACTTCGTTGATGGCCTTCGAGTACTCTTCGATAATGTGCCGGCTCCACTCCGACCCGCGCGAGATGTCCATTACAAAGATGAGATCTCCTAGACTGTGCGGTGTGCCGTCCATCCTGTAGGCCACACACCCGGGATGGGATTCCACGAAGTCCCTCTCCGCGCCATACATTGCTCCGTAGGCCATGGGCGCCATCCGGCGGTCCCTGGCCCGTACTACCTGTGCCCTCACCTCGCGGAGATCCAGCAGCCTGCCGAGGGGATCGATGAATACGTCCTCCGGAGGCATGAAGTCGTGGTGGCGATACATCCAGTCGTAGAACTGCACGACGTTCAGGTGCATGTCGGTCATCGCCTGCCACTTGTCTTCTCCCGGTTCGTCCTGGATCCGGCCTCGGCCGGCCCTGCCCCCGGGCTCAGTGTCGTGGTTCCGGGGCCCGAATTCGCACACGAACCCGTACCTGGGCGCACATCGCCAGTGCGGGGCAATGTCGAAGCCGGCGCTCGCGCGCATCCTGCCGTTCTCACACCCCGCCGCCTCGATCTCGATCTCCAGCCCGAACCCTACAGCTTTCCCCAGCCTGCCGGTGGCCAGGAGCCGGTCCTCGAGGACATCCCCGGGAATCCTGAGCCAGATAGCCCGGCCGAAGCCATTGGAGGCAATCGAAGAGACGTCGCTCACAGCAACCGACGCGCTGTACACTGATGAGACGATATCGACCACGCTCATCCGGACTGCACCGGCTTGCCCGGCCGCCCCTGCTCGCCCGGTGGTCCCGAGTTGCTGAGGGGACGTGGTCTGCTGATCCGTTCCGGTTCCTCGGATCTCGTCGCCCAGGTGCACCTCCACCCACACGTCCTCCCCGGGACGGTACTGCGCCTTGTCGAAGTGAAGTGACTTTGCCTGGACCATCGGTATCACCCCTTGAGCGCCCCGGCAGCGAGTCCCTTTATGAAGTACTTCTGGAACACAATGAAGGCAATGACCGCCGGCGCGGCGCCAATGGCCGCAGCCGCCGCCATGAGGTTCCACTTTGCCCCGTATTGCTGGAAGAACATCGAGACGGCCAGTGGAATGGTCCGCACAGCCGGTTTCTGAAGGAAGAACACTGCCTGCGCGTAGTTGTTCCATATGCCGAGTCCGTTGATTATGACCACTGCCGAGGTGACCGGCTTGAGAAGTGGGAACGTGATCCTGAAGAACGCAGACACCCAGGTGCACCCGTCGACTATCGCTGATTCCTCAATCTCTCGCGACATCGACCTGATGAAGTTCGAATAGAGGAAGACGGAAAAAGGTAGTGCGTTCGTCGCGCATACGAGAGCCATGGCCCACCTGGTGTTTATGCCTCCTATCGACCGCATGAGAGTGTAGAGCGGGACAGTGTTGATGATTCCGGGGATCATCATGGAAAAGAGGAACAGGTAGAGCACGGCCCTGTGGAAGCGGCCCGGGAACCTCGCTATTGCGAACCCTGCCGAACTCGCGCAAGTTACGAGGACCGCGAGAGCTGAAGCCGTAATGAGTAGGGAATTCATGATGGCAGTGCCCATGGAAGAGAGTCGCCAGGCATCGGTGAAGTTCCTCACGTGGAACTCCGGGAGAGTCCCCGGTCCCAGGGCCGAGACAGTCGCGGGGGTGCTCAAAGCGATCCAGAGGAGGACCAGGAAAGGAATCAGCGAGACCGCGGACATCACGGCCGCGATCAGGTAAACGCCCCATTGGCTCCGTCTCGGCCTCATCGTCGTTCCCCCCTTACGCCTCGAATTCCGCGTGCCGGGACAGCCGCAGGAACACCAACACAGGAGCCAGGATGATAGAGAACAGTATGAGCGCCACGGCGGTGGAGTACCCCGCGAAGCTCCCATAGCACATGCGCATGATGTATATACTGAGGGACTCTGTAGCGTATCCAGGCCCGCCTTCGGTGAGAGCCATTATGATATCGAACACCGAGAGGGAGCCTATGATGTTCGTGACCACGTTTATCTTGATCGAGGGATACAGTAGCGGGATCACCACATGGCGCAGGCTCTGCAGGTACCCGGCTCCGTCTATCTTGCTTGCCTCTACTACCTCCGAGGGTATCGCCTGCAGGCCGGCGAGGTATATGACCATGGTCATCCCGACGTACTGCCACACGTTCACGAGCACGAGGACAACGAGCGCCCCTGTGCTGTCTCCGAGCCAGTTCCCTCCCTGAAATCCAGGGTTGACGGCCGCGACGAACCGCCAGAGCACTCCCCGGCCCGGCTGGAGGATGAAGTACCATATGTAGCCCATTATGAGCGGGCTTATGATAGCCGGCAGATAGACGATCGCCCTCACGAGTCCCTTGCCGCGGAACTCACGGTCCAGGACCAGGGCATACAGGAGCCCGAATATGTTCAAAAGGGGCGCGCTGCCGAGGGCGAATAGCACAGTCGTCGCCACATCGTGGACAGCCCTCGGGTCCCTGAAGAAGTCCACGAAGTTCTGAAGCCCCACGAAGCTGGGCTTCGATATGCCGTTCCAGTCGGTGAGGGACAATCCTATTCCCCGGGTGAGCGGGAGGATGAAGAAGAAGCCGAACAACAGCAGAGCGGGTAGGGCCATGAACTGATGGAGGTTCGACCCCAGCCCGCCGCGGGCCCGCGCGCTCAATATCTCCACCTGCCTTCCGCATACAGGCCCGGGGCCCCGGAGGCGCCCGACCGGAGGAGACGGCCGGGCGCCATGGGGGCTCCCGGAGACATGAACCGAGCCTGCATTATCTGCGAAACTGCGTGATCCCTACTTGTTCGCGGCCTTCCAGGCTTTGTCCCACGCGGCCTTGTAGGCCTTCGCGAAGTCCGCGGGGGTCCTGTACTTCCCCACGTACAGTTCCTGCACCATCCTGCCGGCGTCATCTCCTGAGAAGCCGGACGGCGCTTCGGTGGTGAAACCTATATTCACGCCGCTACGGAGGGCCTTCGCCACCTCATCCTTGAGCGGGCCCCAATCAGCTGAGACATCTGTGAACGCACACGGAGCCTTGAGGAACTCGCTGTAGGCTTTGAGATTCTCGGGTCTGAAGAGGTAGTCGAGGAACTTCTTTGCCTCTTCCTTGCACTTCGATTCAGCCGTGATCAGGTAGGCGGAGTCCTCGGCAGCCAGGACAACCGGCTTCGTACCGTCAACGATGGGCGGGTACGGGCAGAAACCTATGTCCTTCATGTTCTTGTTCCTCTCAAGAATACCTGAAAGAGCCCACATTCCCTGGCTTATCACTGCAGCCTTTCCGGTCGCAAACGCCTCGAGCTGGTTATCATATGTAGCCGTGAGGAAGTCAGAGTTCAGAAGCCCTTCCTCCTTGAGCTCCAGGAGGCGTTTGGCGAAGGTCTCCATGGGGCCGTCCGGCGCGTCGAACCTGAGCTTGGCCTCTTCGTTATTCAGGAAGGCCTTCCTCGAGCCCATTGTCCCGTACTGCTGCTTGATCACACCGTGCGCCATGAACTCGATCAGGTGGCCCAGCATCCAGGAGTCCTTGCCTCCCATGAACATCGGGACCACGTCCGGGCGCTTCTGCTTGATGGTCTTGAGGTTGGACTTGAACTCCTCCCACGTGGTCGCCTCCTTGAGTCCCAGGTCGGAGAAGATCTTCGTGTTGTAGAACAGACCGGCCATGGTCATGTTCGTCGCTATCCTGTACTGCTTTCCAGACTTCAGGTCAGTGCAGAGTTCCTTGACCGCCGGCTGAACCCGGGACCACCACTGGGTCTCGCCGGAAAGGTCCAGATACCTGCCCATATCCGCGAATCCCTGGTCCCACACGGTGGTGATGTCCGGGATGTCGCCCGATGCAAACTTGACCTTTATAACGTTACTAGCGTCCCTCTGGTACTCCTGCTGGACCTCGATCCCCGGGTTCTCCTTGTTGAACTGCTTGATCAGGCTGTTCATCCACTCAACAGTCTCGACCTTGCCAGTGAAGAACTTGACAACTACCTTCTTTTCGGCGCCAGCCGCGAAGGACAGGGTCACGAGCAAGAGCGCGGCCGCGACAACAGACAGAAGCCTTTTAGACATTCTCTCGCCTCCCTGAAGTGAGATGATTATCGCGCAACCAGTCCGTTCTCTTCACCATTCCCTCACCCGCATCACTGATCGTGCCGGCCACAGTCTACCTGACCGTCTTTTCACCCCTTTCGTGGCGCGGAAGTCCCCGCCTTCGGGCGTGGAGAGGAAGCGCCGCACCTTTGATGTTCGAGGCTGCCTGCAAGCTCCCGGCTTCAGCCGTGGAGCGGTTGACCTCCGGCCTATGACCTCATCTGCTCGAAAGCTCACTATTCAAGACCAGGTACATCGCGTGAGACCAGAGAAGCGGCGTCGCCACCTCGCCCCACCGCTCCCGCCAGGGCAGGTAGTACTCGGGGGCGTTGGTGTGAGTGCTGATCTGCTCCGGAAGTTCGCCGGATTCGTTCGCGCAGGATTCCACCCATTCAAGGATGGGCCTCGCCCGGTCCGGCTCCCCGGCCCTGCAGCGGTACCATCCCAGCCAGCATGCGAGGAGAGGCCACTCTCCTCCGCCGTAGTAAGTGTCCTCGGGGTACCTGTGCACCCCGGAATGGTGCAACTTCCGCTCGACTTCCCGGACGGTGGCCTCCATGGCCGGATCGGCCGGGTCGACCACAGCGAAAGGCACCGAAAGCCACAAGAGGCTTGCGTCGATGCTGTTGTTCCCTACGGACTTGATGAACCGTCCCGACGAGATGGAAGTGTCGAGCACAAACTGCCGGATCGCTGCCGCGGTCGCGGCTATGTCGTCGCGCTCGAGGTAACGGTTGATTGAAGTGAGGCCGCCGAATATGCACGCCAGGGTGGACGGGTGGACTCGGTCGCCGAACTCCTCCCAGCAGTCATAGTTGGGCATCATCCAGCAGTGCGTGAGGTAGTCGACAGTGATGCTCACGGGCTCGCTTGCCTCGTCCAGGAATCCGGAATCCCCTGTCATGCGCACATGTTCCGCGAGGCCCCATATCCAGGTTCCGTACCCGTCCAGCTGGAAATTGGCCCAATCGTCATCGCTTCTGGTTCCGTCCAGCCTGTACCGGGTAGGAAGCATCTCCCGCGGGCCCGGAGTCCTGCCTCCCCGGATCGACCGGACGATGGCGGTCACTCGATCAGCCTGTGAGAGGATCACCCGGCCCACCCATTCATGGAACCGTCGTGAGGAATCATGCTCACCGCAACGGTCCATCGCGTAGGCGATGAAAGCGCCATCCCTGAGCCAGCAGTACTTGTACTGTTCGAAATTCGGACACGCGACGTACGCTCCATTATCGGACTGGTTCTCTGTGACGATGCTGATACTTCGATCGCGCAGGTTGGGCACGGTGGCTCACCATCTCGTGAAGTGATTGGACAGCAGGAGCGTTCTTGGGCGCCCGGGATATGGTTTACTGCATGTTTCCCGGTAAACTAATCACCTTCACTGTATCCAGTTTCCGTAGAGTTGTCAAGGGGAACATGGCCTCTCCTCTGTTGAGGCCGCTATCGGGCCGTTTAGCTCGGTCCTTTACATGTGCATCCGCGACGCGTTGACATCCTGCACTCCGTGATGTACCATCTGGCTGGAGCTACGTTTAACGTGCAACTAATACACCGGCTCTGCCGGCCGATCGGGGGATTCTGCGGGTGCCATCCACATTGCGTGATGTGGCCAGAAAGGCGGGAGTATCCCATACGACCGTCTCCAATGTCCTGAACAACGTCCCCAAGGTTAGTGAGGAGACGAAGCAGCGCGTTCTGGCGGCCATGCGGGAGCTCAACTTCGAACCGAACCTCGCCGCGAAGAGCCTCTATACCAAGCGTTCCTACATCGTGGGTTATATGGTCCCCGCGATCACGAACGAGTTCTTCATGAATGTCGCTCGAGGAGCAGAAAGGGTGTTCTACAGAGAGGGCATCGGGTTGTTCCTGTGCGACACCGGGCTCGATCCGGCCCGCGAATCGGATTACGTTCGCAGGCTCACCCGCCATCGGGCAGACGGCCTCGTTGTCAACTATGTTGCCAGCCGGAGGACGATCAAAGATGCCCTCAAGAGCGGCATACCCGTGGTAGCAGTGGAGTCCCCCGTGGACGAGCCCGGAGTGTCTCTCGTGTCAGTGGATAACCACGGTGCGGCCATGCTCGGCGTGGAACACCTTTGCGAACTCGGACACCGCAGGATAGGAGTCCTTGCAGTCGATTTCGAGAGCGATGTGAACCGCGAGAGGCTCAGGGGCTTCAGGTCCGGGCTCAAGCTGCACGACATGGAGTCCGATCCCGCACTCGAAGTTTCCATGGCAACCTCGGAGAGGCAGAACGGCTATTTCGACCACTCCACCGACCTAGCGAAGAGCCCCGTGACCGCTCACCGTCAGTTTTCCGAGGTGGTCCGGGGGATTCTCACTGCACCTGCGCCGCCGACTGCTCTCTTCTGCTTCGACTACCACACTACTGCCCTGCTCATACAGTGCCTGACCCGCATGGGACTGACCCCGGGCGAACAAGTGTCGGTGATAGGCTTCGACGCGCCGGCCACACTCTGCGCGCCTGAGGTCACCAGTATAATCCAACCGGCCCCTGAGATGGGGTCGATCGCCGCGAACCTGCTCATGGAACGCATAACCGACCCCAAGTCCAAGCCGCGCACCGTGCGGCTGTCCGCCCAGATTCACGTCGGTGAAACAACTCGCCGGCCTCCTGTCTAGAAACCGCTGCGGGTAGTACCTTCCTCCGGACGGGCCACACGGCCACCGATCGAAACTGACCATCTGTGTGGCATACGTCATCCCAGGCTCACTGGACATGGTAACAAAAATTCCTCCAGTTGCAGGTTTTGCGCAAGGTGCCGGAGAAATATAGGCAAGCGGTCGGAAGCAGTCCGCGGTCCGGACACGTACACGGCCCGGGCACCGGCTGAAAACACATCCCAAAAAGGAGGCGCACTGGTTTGAAGAAGCTTCTCCTCATCATGATGGCGGTCCTGACCGTCCTTGTCTTCTCCGTCGGGACGTATTCTGCCACTCAGCTGATCCTGGCGACCGGTGGGACCGCCGGCACGTACTATCCTCTGGGCGGCGCAATGGCCAGCGTCATCAACAAGAGGGTGCCGAGCGTCAATATCACCGCTGTCTCGAGCGGAGCTTCAGTTGAGAACATAAGGAACATCAACAAGGGGGAAGTGGACCTCGCGATTGTCCAGAACGACGTCACCGACTATGCCTACAACGCCACTGAGACGTTTGCGGGTCAAGCCCCGCTCCGCAAGTATGGTGCGGTTGCGTCCCTCTACCCCGAAGTCATCCAGGTCGTAGTTCGGGCAGACGGACCCATCAAGACCTTCGCCGACATAAAGGGCAAGAAGTTCTCCGTGGGCGCCCCGGGCAGCGGCACTGAGGCCAACGCCCGCCAGATCTTGAGCGTCTACGGGATCACCTACGCCGACTTTGATGAGATGTTCCTCTCGTTCGCGGAGAGCGCGAACCAGTTCAAGGATGGCCACATCGATGGGTTCTTCGTGACGGCCGGCGTTCCGAACGCAGGCATCCAGGATGTCTCAACACAGCACAAGATCAGGATCCTCTCGATCGAGCCCAACAAGATGAAGGAACTCCAGGCCAAGTACGGGTTCCTCGCCCCGGCGACCGTGCCGGCGAAAACCTACATGAACCAGAATGAAGACGGCAAGACTGCGGCGGTCATGGCCATCCTCATCGCCCGCGAAGGGCTCAAGGAGGCCGATGTTTACGGGATTACCAAGGCCTTGTTCGAGAACGACGGCGAGCTTGAGACAGCCCACGCCAAGGGCGCGCAGATCACGCTCGATACGGCTCTCGACGGCATCTCGACTCCCCTCCATCCTGGTGCCGCAAGGTATTACCGGGAGAAGGGATTGATCAAATAGGTCTCGACCATTGGACCGAAGTCCAGCCGAGGAGGGTGGCCGGGCCCTGGCCGCTTCTGGCAGTGCCCGGCCCTTTTCGTTATGGGACAACGACGACACCCGAGAATGCGGTGGGTGATCCTGTTCGGCCTCGCCCTGGCGTTGGCTACAGGTTTTGTTCCAGCTTTCCCGCGCCTCGTCGTCAGGACGCAGGCGGGGACGGTCTTAGCTGCCCAGCCAGCCACGCCAGGGTGTGAGATCTCGATCAGGTTCACCCATTCAGTGGCAAGAACTCCTGTGTTGGAGACTCTCGTGGTTGAGGGTAACCGGCTCAAGCTCCGTGAGACCTTGTATCAGGACTTCGGCGCGGGTCTCCCAAGCGAACTCGGACCTGGCGAGGAGATGAGCTTGGAACCGGACGGTGTGAGGATCACCGGGATGAGCAGGTACTTCGACCATGTCAGGTTCCATGTTGGAGGGATCGCGAGGCATCAGGTCATCCTGGGGGACCGGGTTCTGGACCTGGCTGACTTGGTCGGGCCCGGAACTCAGATCGACATCACGGTCGTCAACTACGGCTGGCTAATCTCGCTCGTCAAGGGGGTAGTACCGCTTTGGGCAAGAAGATAGACGACACCAGGACCCAAAAGCTGGCCAGCGTCGGGCCGCCTCCGGCGGATTCGGACGCGGTGGACATCGACGCCATTCTGGCCAAGTATGACCGGGAATCCGCAACTCGAAGGATCACCGGGCTTCTTCCTAAACTGGTCACCTTGATCGCTCTGGCCTTTGCCGTTTTTCAGCTCTACACAGCGATTATGGGGGAGCGCCCTCCCCAGATCCAGAGAGTAGTGCACCTGGGGTTCGTGCTCACTCTGGGGTTCCTTATGTATCCTGTGACTGTCAAGAGGCGCAACAGGTTCGACTGGTTCGACGCCGTCCTCGCTTGCCTGGGAGCGACGTGCGCGGCTTACTACGTGATCAACTATCGTGACCTCATGATGAGGGCAGGAGACTATACCACACTCGACCTCGTTGTCGGATCCGTCGGGATCCTCCTGGTCCTCGAGGGGACGAGGCGAGTGGTGGGAATCCCGATCCTAGTCGTGGTCTCCACGTGCCTGGCCTACGCCTACTTCGGCAAGTACCTGCCAGGCTTCCTGCAACATCGTGGGGCGTCATTTCCCAGGCTGGTGACGCACATGTTCTACACGACCGAGGGGATTCTGGGCATTCCGCTCGGTGTGTCATCGACCTTCATCTTCCTATTCATCATGTTCGGGTCGTTCTTGGAGAAGACGGGAATCGGAAGGTTCTTCATCGATCTCGGCAATGCGATCGCTGGTAAGCAGAGAGGCGGCCCTGCCAAGGTCGCAGTGTTCTCGTCCGGCTTGCAGGGCACCATATCCGGGAGTTCGGTGGCGAACGTTGTCGGTACCGGCAGTTTCACGATCCCCATGATGAAGAGCCTTGGGTACCGCCCGGAGTTCGCCGCGGCGGTTGAGGCGTCGGCATCCACAGGAGGGCAGCTCATGCCCCCGATCATGGGCGCGGCGGCTTTCCTCATGGCGGAGTTCCTCGAGATGCCCTATGTCGAGATCGCCAAAGCAGCAATCATCCCGGCGGTGCTCTATTTCACCGGAGTCTGGATCGGGGTCGACCTCGAGGCGGCGAAGACTGGGCTTAAAGGATTGCCCAAGGAACGGCTGCCCAGGCTGTCCCGGATCATGCTCGAGCGTGGGCAGTTGATCCTCCCAATCATCGGCATGATCTTCTTCCTGGCCACAGGCCGGACACCGACCAAATCCGCGCTCTACGGCATCATCTTGGCCATCCTCGCCGGAGTCTTTAAGCGGGAGACTAAGTTCTCCATGTCCGACCTCACAGACTTCAGGAGCCCGGGATTTCAGATGGCGTCGGGAATCGCAATAGCGTTCCTCGCGGGAAGCTTTGTCATCCGCGAGTTCTTCAGCATCTCCATCGGCCGGGCCATGCTCATGGCGACTGTTCTTCCCATCGCCTACTTCGCGATTCTCAGGCTGCTCGTAGGAGCAGCTCAGGCAAACGGCGGCAGCGCCACAAGAGGAGCGCTCGCGTTCCTCTTCAAATGGGGACATTTCATACTGCCCGCCGCGGGCTTCGCTTTCACTTACTTCAGCGGGCAGCCACTGATGCTGTGTTCGGTCTACGGCATTGCCCTCATCTTCCTCTGCCGGGTGGTTACGGGCGAGCCTCGAGTCACCATCCGTGAGTTCCTCTCGGCTCTCGAGTCTGGCGCCAAGGGTGCTCTGGGGGTGGCCATGGCTTGCGCGGCCGCAGGCATCATTGTCGGCACTGTGACCCTGACCGGACTCGGCCTCAAGCTCGCCACGGGCCTGGTGGAACTGGCAGGCGGGAATCTCTACCTCACCCTCGTTTTCACGATGCTGACCTCGCTCGTTCTCGGCATGGGAGCCCCGACCACTGCGAACTACGTGATCACATCGACCATTGCTGCTCCAGCCATATTTAGGCTGGGCGTTCCGAAGTTGTGTGCGCACATGTTTGCCTTCTACTTCGGGATAGTGGCGGATGTGACCCCGCCGGTGGCCCTGGCGGCGTTCGCAGGTTCCGGTATCGCGAAGTCTGACCCACTCAAGACGGGAATAAACGCTACGAAGCTGTCGATAGCGGCGTTTCTCATCCCGTACTTCTTCGTGCTCAACCCCGACCTTCTGCTCCTCAATGCATCCTGGAGTCACACCCCCAGGATCATCCTTGGCGCTGTGGTGGGCATGATCGCCGTAGCGGCCGGAGTCGCGGGTTGGCTTCGGACCTTCTCGCCGTGGTGGGAGCGGATCTTGCTGCTCACAGGCGGGCTGATGTTGATCCATCCTGCGCTCCGCACTGACACCATAGGAGCCGCCTTCCTGGCAATCGCCCTGATCACGCAGACCATGAGGCTCCGCTCGGGCAAGTATCGCCCTGCCGCCACGCCTCGGGCCGCGAAGCCGTAACCTGTTTTTGGCTCAGGGGCTATGATGGCTCCAAGTCGTGTTCACTCTGAGGTAGGCATGACGGAAATCCCCCGGTCCCGTTTGTCGGGGCCGGGGGATCCATCGTCACGCCCGGATCTTACGGCCGGGCCTTGGGGCTTCTTGCCTCGCTGGGGCATGTCGCCAGGTCGCACTCGGAGATCTTCTCCCGCAGGGCCTGTGCGGCGTCCTCGGGCTTTGCTATGTTGATGTAGAAGCCTGACCCCCACTCGAAGCCCGCGAGCTTGGTGAGCCTGGGGACGATCTCGAAATGCCAGTGGTTGCAGTGGGCGTCCCCGCCCGCTGAGTCGGGTGTAGTGTGGAGGACGCAGTTGAACGGAGGGTCGCCGAGGACCTCGGAGAGCGCCCAGAAGACCCTCCGGAAGAGCCTGGCCAGCTCCATAATTTCGTGCTTCTCTATCCGCTCGAATTGAGGGCTGTGTGCCTTGGGCAGTATCGTCATCTGGAATGGCAAATGAGACGCGTAGGGTGCGAGTGCGATGAAATGCTCGTTCTCGTGGATCACCCTGGTCTCGTCGGCTTTCTCCTGCCTGATCACGTCGCAGAACGGGCACCGCTCTTTGTACCGGAAGTAGTCAGAAGACCCCTCCATCTCCTCGAGCACGCGCTTTGGAACCACCGGAAGTCCAATGAGCTGGGAGTGACCGTGCACTTGCGACGCGCCTGCCTCGGCCCCGTAGTTCTTGAAGATCAGGACGTAGCGGAGAGACGGATTCCGGCCCAGGGCGATCAAGCGGTCCCGGTAGGCCCAGAAAATCTCCTCGAACTCCTTCTCCGTCGCAGTGGCCCAAGTGTGATTGTGCCGTGGCGATTCGACTATGACCTCGTGAACCCCAAAGCCTGTGGACATATCATACATGCCCTGCCCGCGGCGCTCCAGGGGCGTATCGGGATCGAGGGCAGAGTACTTGTTGGGTATGACCCTGATCCACCAGCCTGGGGCGTCCCTGTGGGTACCCGCGTTTCGGTAGGCAGCTACCTCGGGCGGAGTCATGTCCTCGTTTCCTTCGCAGAACGGGCATTTTGGATCCTTGTCCGGAAGGTCAGGAGGGGTCACAGGGTTCTTGCTATGCAGCTGGTTCGGGCGCTTCGCCCGCTCAGTGGCTACTATGACCCACCTTCGGGTGACGGGGTCCTTCCGCAACTCTGACATGTAGTCACCTCGCGTACTAAGAAATGGTTGGTCCATCATGACCGGGGCGGGGCAATAGCCCTGTAGAGAGAGAGGTACTGACCGACCGACCGGCTCCATGAGAAGTCAGCTATCATGCACCTTATCTGCGTTGCGAGCATGCGTTCGGTGTCTTCATAGAGACACATCGCCCTCTTGATAGCGGCTATGAGCTCCCCGGCCTTGTAGTCCCAGAAAACCAGGCCCGTCTCGGGCTCAGATACCGTGTCACGCAGGCCTCCGACCGCGCGAACAATTGGGATGGATCCGTATCTCATGGCTATGAGCTGCCCGAGACCACACGGCTCGAACCTCGACGGCATCATGAAGAAGTCCGATCCCGCATAGATCTCGTGGGCCAGGACATTGCTGAAAGCGAGCTTCACCCCGACCTTGTCAGGGTGGGCCGTCGCGAGATTCCGAAGAGTCTCCTCGTACTGTTGCAACCCGGTCCCCAAGATCACGAACTGGATGTTCTCGTTCGCCATGGCGGAGATGGATTCCACAAGGATATCCACTCCCTTTTGCTCGAAGAGCCTGCCCACGAAGGCGAAGACTGGAGTCCCTCGCATGTGCTCCAGGCCGAATCTGGCAAGCAGGGATTGCTTGTTCTGTTCCCGCACGTGGATCTGCTCCACATCATACGTGGCTGCGATCAAAGTGTCCGTCGCGGGGTTCCACTCATCGTAGTCAAGCCCATTTAGTATCCCCACAAGTGCGTCGCCCCTGCCGGCGAGGACGCGTTGTAGACCCATGCCGAACTCGGGGGTCTTGATTTCCTGCGCATAGGAGGGTGAGACCGTGGTGACCCGATCGGAATACGTGATGGCCGCCTTCAGGATGTTGAACTTGCCATAGAACTCGACGCCCTCAGGGCGGAAGTGCTCCCACGGCAATGAAGAGTAAAGGAAATCGCTCCAGTCGCCCTGTCCTTGAAACGCCAGGTTGTGGATGGTGGTCACTGTACCCGGATCCCCAGGGCACCCGTACACCTTACAGAATACGGGAAGCAGGCCGGTGTGCCAATCGTTCGCGTGGACGATGTCCACGCCAAGCATCCGGGCGAGTTCGTAGGCGGCCTTGGAGAAGAACATGAACCGTCGGAGGTCGTCCGGTGACTCGTAAGGCCGCTCACGCGCAAAATAGGCGCCGTTTTTGACAGCGTAGAGAGTGAGGTTGGGTCGGAGCTCCGCCCTGTATACGGCTCCCTCCTCCCGCCCGTATCCGAGCGGGGGATAGACGGAGGTCCACCCAGCAAGCTGGACACCATTCCACTTCGCAGTCTCATACATCGGCATTACCACATGGACCTCGCAGCCAGCCTCCGAAAGGAACCTCGGAAGGCTGCCCGCCACGTCTGCAAGACCGCCGACTTTCATGAAAGGGTTAACTTCTGAGGCTGCGAACAGGATCTTCACTCGAGTTGGGCCCCCCCTTTCCCGTTGGAGAGCGGCGAGTACCTGTACTCGGGCAGGCCTCGACCGCACAATGCATCACGAAGATTCTGGTAAATGCGGGCAAACTCTCTCCTGTGGTGCTCGAACCGCTGCCACGGATAGTCGCCGGCAGTCCCAGTATACACGAGAAACTCCCAATCGGAAGCCATAAGCATCAGGAACTCCCGTAGGACGCCATCCACCAGGACCTGAAGATTCCACAGGTCACCCGGCCATGGGCCGAAAGGCGTCAACACCCAGGACTGGTCGACGATCTCCTCGATTTCCCAGAGCTTGTCCCACATCGGCATCGTCTGGTCGTTGAGCCACGTCGAATGATTGCAGTCCACCCCCCACGAGGATTCAGCCGGCACGACCCTCTCCAGGGATTCGGGGTCCGTGGCTTCCAACACCCTGGATGGAGTGCTCAGCTGGACTGAATCTGACCGGGCGAGCAGCCTCACCACTTCCTCGAGGAACGCCGGTCCTTCGAACCACCAGTGGCCGTAGAGCTCGGTGTCAAAGGCCGTGGCAAGCACGGGGAAAACCGTCTTGGCCTCATCCGCCGCCCTCTCAACCTTCGACACAAAATGGGCGGCGTGCTCCCGCGCCCGGGCGAAGGCGGTTTCTGGTTTGTATGGCTGCTTCGTCTCGAGCTTGCCCTGGGAGTCCGTAACCCGGTAGTAGCGCATGCCTGATCTCGGATGTTGCCTGTGGAACTCCCGGTATGCGAAATCTCCAGGGTACCCGGACCACTTCGACCAGACCTGCGAGCACAAGCCTGGATGTCTTGGGAATGCGATCAGGCTGGACTCGTCGATGAGGTAGACCGCCTCGACCGGCCGCCCAGTCTCCTTTCCCACCCTAGTGCTTTCCCCGTAGTGACTGACAGCTTTACCGCCCCGGATGGCCATGGCATCGAGAACCGTGTACCGGTAACCCTCGCCCGCTACGAGAGCCTCAAGGCCCGGCTTGTATGCGCATTCAGGCAACCAGAAACCTACAGGAGATATGCCCGTCGCATCCATGAATATTGTCCGGCCCACCCGGACCTGCAGGCGCACGGACTTCTCGCGCCTGAGCAATGGAAGGTACCCGTGGGTTGCTGCTGAAGTCATCAGCTCGATGCTGCCAGCCCGTGCGTGGTCCGCAAAAGCCATAGGGATGTCCCGTCCTATTGCATCGAACGCCTCCACAGCCGCCTGAAGCTGCTCTTCCATCCAGGAGGCCAACCGGGCCAGTTCGGTCTGGCCTTTCGCAAGGAATTCGGACCGGTCCTCAACTACTCTCTGCCGCCTGTCCTTCAAGTACGCCGGAAACCCATTCCGGAAAGCCTCCGATGCAAGCTGTTCCGCAAGGACCGGGGTGAGGCTCACTGCGAGGTTCGCGGGGATACCGTCCCGCGCAAGGTTTCTGATACACCGGAGCAGAGGCAGGTACGAACTCCAGGCAATTTCGTAGATCCACTCTTCGCCGAACGGCCACCGTCCATGCCCGACAACCCACGGGAGATGGCTGTGCAACACTACTACGAACTTCGCCTGCCCGCGATCCACGGCTTTCACCTCCACAATCGAGTTGGTGTGGTCCACTCTTCGACACGATGGTTGGGGTTTCCTCCGT
>JANLFS010000048.1:20351-24897 GCA_024655925.1 Bacillota bacterium
CTCCGTCGCCAGCAGTCACTGGCGATATTGGAGACTCTTTGAGGCAGTCTCGATCCTTTCAAGCGCCTCGCCCAGAATCGAGTTTGGACACGCAATGTTGATCCGCTGGAAGCCTTCGCCACCCGGCCCGAACGGAACGCCATCATTGAGTCCCACACGCGCACGGGAAACCATGAACTCCCGGAGTGCACGAGGAGTCATCCCGAGTCCGCGGCAGTCCAGCCAGATCACGTATGTCCCTTCCGCACGGATCACTCGGATTCCCGGGATCCGCTCGTCCACGAAACGGCAAAGGAAATCCAGGTTGCCCTCGAGGTACCGGAGCACTTGTCCGAGCCATTCTTCTCCGTGTGTGTATGCGGCCTCGAGCGCGGTTATGCCGAAGAGGTTGACCCCTATGCCGATGCTTCCGAGAACCCGCTCAAATCGTTCTCGAAGGCAGGGATCTGGAACTATGGCGACGGACGTGGCTAGTCCGGCAAGGTTGAAGGTCTTGCTGGGTGCGATGAATGTTAACGTATTGTCCCTAACCTCGTTGGACAGCGATGCAATGGGTATGTGCTTCGAGCTGGAATAGACTATGTCCGAGTGAATCTCGTCGGACGCGATGACTATCCCACGCGACACGCACATCTGGGCCAGGCGGGAGAGCTCCTCCCGAGTCCATACACGCCCCACCGGGTTCGCGGGGCTGCAAAGGATCACAAGCTTGACCCCGAGATCGAGTTGTGCCTCCAGGTCTTCGAAGTCCATAACATACCGGTCCCCTGCCAGAACGAGCTGGCTGTTTACGAGTTCGCGCCCGTTCTCCCTGATAATGCTGAAGAATGGGGGGTAGACGGGCGATTGGATGAGCACCTTGTCCCCAGGTTCAGTAAATGCCATGATGGCTACGGCCAGGCCGGGAACGACGCCCGGGGTCGATAGCATCCATTCAGGCTGGATATCCCAGCCGTGACGCCTGCGAACCCAAGATACCACAGATTCGTGATATGACGTGGGGATATCGGTATACCCGTACACACCGTGCCGTGCCCGCTCAGCTATTGCATCGATGACAGGTTGGGGCGCCTTGAAGTCCATGTCCGCCACCCATAGAGGAAGGATATCTGCCCGACCGAACCTGTGAACCACCCCGTCCCACTTCATCGAGCTCGTATTCCGGCGGTCGAGAACCTGATCGAAATCGTAGACCATCAACGCGACGCTCCTTCCAAATCTGTTGGTCCCAGGGAGAGTTCGTCCCCGGAAGCCGCGGTCCTCTCTGTGCCTGCGGCACAACACGGACCTCGGCCACGGGGTATAGAATGTAGCGGGTGCGAACACAGGCTGTGAACACCAGCTGCGAACGCCAACGAGCGAGGTGACGGACGTTGCTCGAAAGTTTCCTCTCACACCTGGAGGAGCAGGCATTTGGAGTAAGGGATTTCCGCAGGCACGTGCACAGGCTGGACGGCCAGACGGCCAGCGTGTCTGAGCATAATCATCGGATCGCTGTCATCACCGGCCCTCCGCTGCCGGGCCCGAAAGGTCATGTGCATAGAATAAGCGGAACCACCGCAAAGGGCAAGACTCACGCGCACACCCACGAGATCCGGGGATGGACAGGGCCGCCCAATTCCAACGATGCCAACCACACCCACAGCGTAGACCTGAAAACGCTCACAACAGCGTCTCACGTGCACGAAGTCTACGGGGCCACAAGCAGTTTCGTGGCGAACCGGTCCCTTGCGGCCAGACTTGAGACAAGAGATGGGGTCCTTTCTCAACGATAAGGACATCGCCCATACCCCGAAGGAGTGACTAACCAGGCTTGGACCGAGCCGGGGTCGCCGCTAGGCCGGCGGCCCCGGGCCTCGTACAGGGCTGACTGCTCCCCCATCAACCGTGAACTCCGACGTCACACGGCCTGTGCGCCGGAAATCCTCCGCGGTCTCGGGGTGGCAAGTGAAGACGAGGATCTGGCATACCTCTGAGATGCCGGCCAGGACTTCGGCGGCGGCGCGGGCCCGGACCGGGTCGAAGTTGACGAGAATGTCATCCACTATCACCGGAAGGGACTCGGTGCGAGAGCAATACTCCCTGACCAGGCCACACCTGACCGACAGGTAGAGTTGCTGTTCGGTTCCGTGACTCAGCCGTATTGGAGCCAGCCTGCGACCGTTTAGATCCACGGCCTCCATGGACCCCAGATTCCCGGTGAGCGGGGCGATGATGGATGGGTACCTTCCTGCTGTCATCGTTGCGAACGCGGAGGAGGCCCGTCTCAGCACTCCCGGCTGCCGATCTCGCTCGTACCGGTCGCAAGCCCGATCCAGGAGTTCCTGGCAGACGGACCAGACGGCCCATTGCCGCACTTCGCTTGCGAGTTCGAGTTCGGCCGCATGGAGCCGTGCAAGCCCGGACGCGAGTTCGTCCTTGCGCTCCATCGCCAACCGGCGCTCCTCGAGCTGGGCGAGTTCCCGCGTCTTGTCCTCGAGAATCTCCCCGAGCCTCTCCCGGTGATTCTTTGCGCTCTCAAACTCCGCCTCAACTTCTTCCTTCGTGTGTGAGGATTGCTCCTGCTCCATGCGCCCGCGGCTTTCCGCGGGGAACGCAGCCTCCAACTGAGCAGCGAGCTCTCGTTCCCTTGTCGCGAGGGCCGTCCGGTCTCGAACCCTCTCGCGTGCCTCACAGACCTCCCGAACCAGTCCGGCCACGGCTTCGCCCGAGCGGTCCGGCTCGGTAGCCTCCCTTCCCAAGGCCCGCAGAATTTCGTTTACCTGGCGGGTGTAAGAACCTACCCTTTCTCGGGCCACGTCAAGTGCCTGCTTGGCCCCCTGTGCGTCCTCCCTCCGGCGCAGCGCGTCCCTCACTGAGTCGAGAGTCGCCTGCGCGCCGTCATACCCGAAGGACGGATCGATTCCGCGTTCCTGCAACCAGGTACGCCATTTCGCCTCCGCGGAAGCAAGTTCTCGGTCCACGGCCTCAAGGTCCACCCTCGCGCTCTCGGCCTCCGACGCCCGGGACTCCGCCTCGCGCTCGGCCTGAACCAGTTGGGCCTTGAGGTCGGAGAGCTTGTCCCACAACTGCCGGTCCGCCTCCGCGGCCTGCCTTGCCTGCAAGACCGCTCCCATATCCACCTGCCGGTCACCAAACAGTGACCGGCCAAGGGCCGCGGCAGCTGCTCTCTGCTCAGCTAGCACAGCCTCGGCACGGTTCAGGGCAGCCCGATGCTCCTCCACGAGCGTTGCGGCGTCTGAGTGCGACAAGGCTAGCGCTTGCGCCCTTCCGGCCTCACGCCTCGAAAGGCCCCAGGCCAGCCATGCGAGTACTGCAGCCAGCACGCCGCCAAGGGCGATTGCCAGGCCAGCCACAACTGGAGGACGACCCCATGCCGCCGCCACCCCGGCGGCGATGCCCAAGAGTGGGCCAAACGCCCCCAACCATCGAGGCGGACCCTCGCCACCTGTCTTTCTCTGCCTTGCGATATCGCCCTCCCGCCTCTTGGAGTCCCACAGTCGGTCCCTGGCAGCATCCACCCTGGCCTCGAGTATCTCCACAGACCGTAAGATGGATTCGAGCCGTTCGAGGTCCTTCAGCCTGCGCACGACATCATCTCTGCACCGGTGGGCTGGAGCAGGCATGGAGGCTATCTCCCGGCTCAGCTCCTCCTTGCGTTTACGGGCAGCCGAAACCGCGTCTGCCTTAGACACGGCCAGGGCTGAGAGATGGCTTCGCCTGGCCTTCAGATCCGCTGCTCTCTCCCGAAACGTCCTTATCGCCTCGTACGCCCCTGGGGAGGCGTCGAATCGATCCAGGTTGTCCGCGTCCCACCCAGGCCCCAGCCGAGCCAGGCTCTCCATGAACAGGCGATCCTTCTCGGTGGCTGCCGCAGCAAGGCCAGGCAGTTCAGGTAAGAGTTCCACGTGGGCCTTCCTGCCCTCAGAAGCAGCTTCAATCTCTGTTGCATAGTCGAGTATGAGATCTGTTCCAGGGGCACATGCCGCATTCTGCACAGATGCGTCCGCCAATCGTGCTCGGACAGCCACCAGAGATTCCCACACAGGCCTGGTGTTCTTGAGGCTCGCTGCCCACGTCTCCTGCTCCGTCGCGGCACGGAGATCCTCCCTTGCGGACTTGACCTCTTCCCCAACCCGTTCGATCTCAGCGATGAGATGGTTGTAGGCCTCTGGGTCTGCCTCGAGTGCGTGCAGATCCTTTTGGATTGAGGTGACCGTAGCTTCCAGGGCGTTTATGATCGGGACCTTCCCCGATGGTTTGAAGGCCCGGTCCAACTGAGATTTGATCACTTGCTGGGCGGAAGGGAGGGTCCGTGTGCCCAGGCCCGCCCCTGCACTGTATATGCGAGAACGGACCTCATCGGATTCCAGCGAGCTGAGCTCGGAGAGCTCCTGAAGGCCGAAGGCGAAGATGTTCGAGTAGAGGGTCTTCGACATGTTCCCGGTGACTCTCGAAATCAGGGCAGCGCTCTGCTGGGTGAGCCCGCGGGGAGTCCGTTCGATCCTGAGCGATTCCCCGGTCGAGTCCACGAACACGAGTGCCC
>JANLFS010000049.1:0-7916 GCA_024655925.1 Bacillota bacterium
GATGGTGCCAGGAGAGTTCAGAACGGTCACCCCGTGCTTCGCGGCAAGCCCACTTCTGGGCCGGACCTGTCCTTCATACCCCAAGGGCAAGGCGAGGAGGATCCCTGTGGGTATCGTCGCCCTGCCTCCAGGAGGAATGCACACATCCTCATTCACGGCTGCTGCAAGGTCCAGCCCCGACGAGCCCTCAGTCATATAACGCGGCAGGTCGACTCCTGTCACGTTTCTCACCACGCGGACGTGGACGACGTCGTGAAACATGTTCGCCTCTCGAGATCAGAACTATAGTCTTGATTCCTATATGAGATTCTGCCCGATCTCCCGAAGTCCTCCGGGTGCTTCGAAATATACCGCAAATCCCGTGCCTGGGCAATGCCGAGACCCTAAGCTGAAACTTCACAGCTCAGGCCGATCTCCCATTCCCCACCATTATGCCCCCTATTTACTTGAAGGACACTGGCACGCTCTCTCGAAATTCGCACTCAGCTGCGCTGCGGCATTCGACACAGAATCTCGGAACAGCCCGGAAGGGGGGAACCAGATGCAGCCAAACACAACTGTTACCGCTCTCGTCGTCCTACTCTACCTGGCAAGCTCCGTGACAGGAATACGTGGCAACAAGAACGGCTCCTCGGCTCCCACGCCTCCGGGCGTCCACACTACTACACCCACCCCCCAGAGACAGACGAATACACCCAAGGACATGGCAGGCCGCAGCGCGGCCACTAGAGAACAAGCCAATGTCAGGACAGGGCCGGGCACTCAGTACCCGCGCTCAACCCAGCTTGCCCCGGGAACCCAAGTACGGATTCAGAGCGAGGTCAACGGATGGTACCAGGTGCAGTTGCCTACCAAGGCCTACGGGTGGATCCACGGCTCTCTTCTGAATGTGCAGTCCGCTTCTGGATCTCAGTCTGGATCCGGACGGGACGTAGTAGGATACTACATCGTCAATTACCCCGGAGACCGCTCCTCGTACAACGCATTGCACGCCTACTCTAACGCGATCACAACTGTAGTGCCGTTCTCGTACTCGGTGGACCGCAACGGGAACGTATCAGGCGAGCACTTCGCTGACGCAAGGCAAATCGCACAGGCCAGGGGACTGTCCAACCTTGCTCTCGTTCACAATATCGACGGTGGGTCCTTCAGTAAGACAGAGATCAGCGCGATGCTGAACAGCAAGGCCGCGCGAGCCCGGGCAATCTCGGGGATCCGCCGGATACTCGAAACCCACAAGTATGACGGGGTCAACATAGACTTCGAGAACGTGCCTCCGGCGGACAGAGCAGCCCTTACACTGTTCATGAAGGAACTCCGGGTGGAACTCGTGCCCCGCGGTTACCGGGTCACGATGTCGGTTCCAGCGAAGCACAAGGACAACCCCACTGCTGCCTGGGTCGGAGCTTTTGACTACTACGAACTCGGCAAACAAGTCGACCAGCTGATGCTGATGACGTACGACGAGCATACCTCCGGAACCGCCCCGGGACCAGTTGCATCGCTCCCGTGGGTTGAGAAGGTGATCCGATACGCCATAACCCAAGTTCCCAGGAACAAGATCCTTCTGGGACTGGCAGGGTACGGCTATGACTGGAATACGCAGACCAACAAAGCCCGGAGTGTAACCTACTCACAGGCTATATCGCTCGCTGGAAGGCATGGGGTGAAGATCCAGTGGGATGACCGCTCTCAAACCCCCTACTTCAAGTACACGTCGGACGGCGTCCGGCGCGAGGTGTGGTTCGAGAGCGCAGACAGCCTGCGGGTCAAGCTGAAACTGGTGCAGCAGTACAACCTCGGAGGTATCGCGCTGTGGCGCCTCGGCCTCGAGGACCAAGCCTACTGGGATCTGATAGAACGGGAACTGCTCCGTTAGGGGCGCGAATGCAGTGCCTCCCCGAGCTTGAGAAGGTCCGAGACGGTCATGAAACGGTAACCCTTCCGTTCGAGCCGGCTGATGATGTTCGGCAACGCGGCTGCGGTGGGCTCCGTGGGATGGGCCAGTATGATGGCTCCAGGCGCGATCCTGTTCTCCACCCTTTGCAGGATCACCTCCGGTTTCGGTCTCTCCCAGTCTATGGTGTCGACCGTCCACATCACTGTGGTATAACCGAGCTTCGCCGCCGTCGAGGCGATCCTCTGGTTCACCTCCCCGTATGGCGGGGCAAAGAGCGTGGTCCTGATCCCTGTCAACTCGCGAATCAGGATCTCGTTCTTCTCTATCAATGCGACGATGTCGGGCTCGCCGAGTCTCTCGACGTGCGGATGGTCGTAACCGTGGTTCCCGATCTCGTGGCCAAGTCTTGCGATCTCCCAGACTAGGTCGGGGAACTTCGTCGCCCAGGTTCCGGTCAGAAAGAAGGTCGCTGTCACCTTGGCCTTCGCAAGCTCGGAGAGGAGAGCCGGGACGTACTCCTCTCCCCAGGCCACATTGAAAGCGAGGGCGCAGGCTTTCTCGCTGGTTTGCACACCATACACTGGCTTGAGCATGGCGGCTGTCACGGAGGGCGGCACCTCGCGTGTCACGAGGGAGACTCGAGACCCGCGGGGTGCCGCCATGACATCTCTCACGGTCGCGTCGACATCGAGGGTGATCCCGGCCTCCTCCGGGATGATCTCTCCTGTCTCCGAGTGATAGAGCGCCTCCCTCGGCCGCCTCTCGACACTCGCCACCAGGCCCAGCACCACTTCGCGAACCTCGTCGGGGAGAAGTCCTCCGACATTCGTTCCCGCCACCGTCACTCCCCGCGCGGCGCCAATCGAGACCCTGCGAAGCCTCGGCAGTCCTGCCGCGGCACACGCCGCGACCAGGGTCAGGACGACTGCGAGGATGCAGAGCCAGATCGTGCGGCGCCTTATCGTGATCACGAACACTCGGTTCCCCCCCTTTCCGTCTCGGACCGCCCCAGAGGCTTGGGCTCGGCCTGTGGGGCCGTTGGAGGGGTCTTGCGATGAGCAGGCCTTTGCTCACCGGTATTGCGGTCTACGTAGTAATCACCGGAGAGAAGCAGTTCTGAGACGGGCATAGCCCGGTATCCGCCAGCAGCAAGATCCCGGAGTATCATGTCGAGTGCGCGGACTGTGTTCTTGCCCGCATTGTGGAACAGTATGATCGCGCCGTTGTGCAGCCGGCTCATGATCCGCTTGTGAATCTGCTCTGCCGCCAAGTTCTCCCAGTCCAGCGAGTCTATGCTCCACTGGATGGTCTTGCATCCGCACTCCATGGCCACTGTGATCAGTCTGTTGTTGTAGTCCCCGAACGGCGGCCTGAACAAGGTCGGCCTCACCCCGGTGAGCTTGGCGATGGCATCCTGCGTCTTTTGGATCTCGGTGCGGATCTGTTCCTCAGACAGCGCGCTCATGTGTGGGTGAGTCCAGGAATGGTTGCCTATCTCGTGTCCCCTTGCCGCGATGAGTTTCACTTTGTCAGGGTAGGATTCGATCCAGTGGCCTGCCAGAAAGAATGTGGTCTTGACGCCGTACCGGTCTAGCAGATCCAAGAGTGCCTCGGTCTGGTCATCTCCCCAGGTGGCGTCGAGCGTGATCGACACCACGCGCTCGTCGCGGGCCACCCGGTAAATTGGAACCAGCCTTCCCGACACGGTTGCGAGGACCGTCCGCCCCATCCCAACCATGGCCGAGGCAAAGCAGGTCACAAGGATGGTCATAGTGACCACAAGAAACAAGAATGTCCGCCGGTTCGCAAGTACTAACAAGACCACGGGCCCCTCCCCCCCGAGACTTCTTCTGCCCGTAGTACATATGCACGGGTTTCCCCTCTAGACTAGGCCCCGCATTCTGCAAGCCAGGTTTGGACCGCCCTGGCAACTTCGGCCGTGGGGCCGAACTCCCGGGCGCACCTGGGGAGGGCCTCCAAAAAGGACCGGCCGTAAGGCCTCGTCGCAAGTCTGGAGTCAAGAATCACTACTGCGCCCCGGTCATGAGAGGTTCGGATGAGCCTTCCAAAGCCCTGCTTGAACTTGAGCACAGCTGCGGGAAGACTGTATCTTGCGAACGGGTTACCACCCGCACCCTCAATCTCCTCAAGCTTGGCCTGGATCACGGGGTCGGTGGGAACTCCGAAAGGCAACCTCGTAATGATCACACAGGACAGAGCTTCCCCGGGGACATCAACGCCTTCCCAGAAACTGTCAGTGCCCAACAGCACTGATCCGACATCCTTTCGAAACTGCTCAAGCAGAGAGTGACGCGGGGCATCTCCCTGCTTGAGCAGACGGAAGCCAAGGTTTCGAGCAACCGGCTGCAGGGCGCGCGATGCAACCTCCATGAACTTGTAGGATGTGAAGAGAGCAAACGCCCGGCCCTTGGACGCGCGGATGATCTCGCCGAGGGCAGCCGTGGCGGCCTCCGGGTAGCCTGGACTGTCGGGAGGTGGGATGTCAGTGGTCACACAGAGAAGGGCCTGTCGCATGAAATCGAAGGGTGAGGGCACGACAAGCTCTCTGACGGTCTCGGATGGCACCCGGGACAGGCCCAGGTCCTCCCCGACGAACTCGAAACTGGACCCCACCGCCAAGGTGGCGGAAGTGAAAACCGTTGCGTCCTGGGGCTCGATGAGGAAGGCCGCCATCTGCTCCGAGACTGACAGAGGGGTCGCGACGATCCGGACACCACCCTTCCTTCCTCGCGCCTCTGCCCAGTAGACGTGTCCTGGAGTGTCAGCCCTGATCACAAACCTGGTGGAATCGGCCATCCCCGACAGCCTGTTGGAGAAGGCCCCAAGCTCCAAGGCGCTAGACCGAAAATCCTCATCTTCTTCAAGGGAAACCCTTTCTGACAAGGAGCGGACGTCGCGAGCGAGATCATCCAGGGCAGCACAGAACCTCTCATGCGCGGGCCACACATGGCGGTCCCAGGCGTCTTCGGACTTGACGTCGGCGGTTATGCGCAGGACGCGGTCCTGGCCATCCTGAGTGCCCCGGCCTTGCATGAGGTCTCCCACAGTCTCAAAGAACACCTCCCCGGCTTCCCTCGCTCTGAGCACACCCGGGATCACATCCATGTCAATGGCATCCATGAGGGCGTCGGTTGTATTCCTGTCCATCCAGTCCGCGGACAAGACCCGCCCTCTGAGCGAAACCAGGGCGCCAAGCTCGGTGGTCCCTCTCTCGCCCCTCGGCCTCTCCCTCCGGAAGATGGCGTTCGTGAGCCTTACGAGACTTGCGCGGGAGACGGACCGGCCGAAGTACTCCTGGGCAACCCCGGCTGCGTTGTGCGCTTCGTCCAGGATTGCTGCGCTGTAGCGTGGGAGGACCGCCCTTTCGGCCTCCGCGCCCCGCTCACGCCGGATGGAGATGTCTGCGAAAAGCAGGTGGTGGTTGGTGACCAGGATCTCGGCGCCTTCCATCGCGCGCCTGGCCCGGTGGAAGTGACACGAAGAGAACCGCTGACAGTGGGATCGCAGGCACATGTCCCCGTCTGAGCAGACTAGGTCCCAGACATCCGGATCCGGTTCCCATGCGAGTTCAGATCGGTCGCCAGTCTCGGTCTCCATGGACCACGCCACCAGAGCGGCGAAGGCTTCCCTCTGATCAGCGCCGACCATGTGATCCTGGCCCGAGAGAGTTCGGTCCAGCTTGCGCAGGCACAAGTAGTTGGACCTCCCCTTGACCAGCACGGCACGGATGGGTTCTCCCATTACCCGAGCAAGAGTCGGGATGTCCTTGTACACAAGTTGTTCCTGAAGGTTGATGGTGTTGGTGGACACAACCACCCGCTTCGAGTTGCGCCGGGCCCACAATAGCGCGGGGACGAGGTAGGCTAGTGATTTGCCTGTACCTGTCCCCGCCTCGACAATGAGACAGGCGGAGTCAGAAAGCGCGGCCCCGACTGCTTTGGCCATCCTGACCTGGCCTTCCCTCCGCTCGTATCCCCCGAACGACCGGGCAAACGGGCCAGTGCTGGAGAAGAGGTGGTCTATGTCCGCAGGGTCTACGACTATGCAACCGCGATCGTTGGACAGCGGGTCCGTGACAGACCTCAGACGCTCGACCGCGTTATCTATGATCCAAAACCCGATACCTCGTTTGGCGAGGGCGGAGGCAGCAGCGATATCCGCGTCGGACGGCATGAGGTTCCCGGAGGGGTGGTTATGTATCACCACTTGCCCCCGGATGAGGGTGGGATCGACGACAGGAGCGGCACCCATGTTGCCACAGGCCAACACGGAGACTTCTTCGACTATGAAATCCCGGTCGAGCCGTCCGACAGCGAACACCTCACACCCCTGCGCCTCCGAGATCGCCTCCCTGAGATCGATGATAGCGCCGGGGGAGATGTAGTTGTGGATGAGCCCTGAAGGTTCCGAGGCCTTCAACGGGCACCCACCGCCTGGGCAGCAGACTCGCCGCGTCTGCACGACCTGAGGCTCGCGAGATCGCGTTCCTGGTCACGTGGGTCGTCCACAGGAGTCTCCAGGATGAACGGGAGACTGGCTAGTTCAACACGGGCGAGCAGGACTCGAAACCCAGCAAGCCCGATGAACCCCAGTCCTATGTGCTCGTGCCTATCCTTTCCCGAACCCAGCTTGCCCTTGGAGTCATTGGCGTGGACGACCTTGAGTCTGGCGAGGCCAATCGTCTGGTCTATCTCCCCGATGGTTCTGTCCAGTCCGCGGTCAGTGCTCACATCGTACCCGGCCCCGTAAGCGTGGCAGGTATCGAGGCAGAACCCCAGCCCGTCGCCAACGCGCGCGGCATCGATTATCCGGCGAAGGTCAGCAAAGGACGCTCCGATCTCAGTACCTACCCCTGCCATGTTCTCGAGGCAGAGCGTCGTCTGCGCGTTCGTCTGCTCGAAAGCGAGGTCTATGGCCCTGGCTACGCGCTGGATCCCGGGGTCTATTCCGGACCCAAGATGGTGGCCTGGGTGCATGACCACGTACTCGGCCCCCAGCGCATCAGCTCGGGAGAGCTCCTCGGCCAGGGCGGCGACTGAGAGCTCATAGATATCTGGCTTCGGCGAGGCAGCATTGATGAGGTAGTTCACGTGTATCACGCAAGGAGATACCCCGTGCGCCGAGAGAGTCTCTCGAAAGGCTGAGACGTCATCAGGTTCCATAGGTTTGGAGCGGAGGCTCCGTGGGTTCCTCGAGAAAACCTGCAGCACATCGCAGCCGAGCTCGACAGCCCTCGCCGCTGCAGACGCAAACCCGCCGCTTATGGAAAGGTGAATCCCGAACTTCTGGGCCATTCAGTCGTCCTCCTCCGCACACCGTGCACCCGGGTCCGGGTTCAGAGTTCGATGAGGAGGTGGAGTTTCCCTTCGGACCACACCACCTTGGATTCGGGAAGGCCCTTATGTCTCCGCTCTGCCCAGTTCGTCCAGGAACCGGAGAACCCGGTTGCCGTCAATGATCGACCCGAAAGACCTGAACTCGGATAGGAGTGTGAGCGCGGCCAGGGCAAATAAGGCTGCAAGCCGCGGTGTGAGCGGAAGATGCACAAGTGACAGCCCCAAGGATGCTCCAAGAGGATTCGCCCCGGTATCTCCCAGCATGGCGCGTTCGCGCAGGTCGCGAGGAGCGAACGCCACCGCCGACCCGAAAACCGCCGCAGCCTCGGCAGGAGGAAACCATCTCAGGAAGACGTACCCGGAGGTGACCGTCAGAACGTGGAGCAGGGCATAGGCTTTAATCGCCCTGCCCGGGCGCCTGTCAAGCAAGTTCACGAAGTTCGCGGCAAGTGCGATCATGATGGCGTCGAGCACGAACGTCACCCAGTGCCTTCCCAGCAGTGCCGCCCCTGCCAGGGATACAGCTCCCCCCATCACAACCTTGAACATGCCAGACGTCAAAGCCCTGTCCCGTATGGCAGCCGTCAGGTGGCCTGAGAACCCTGACCGCGAATGGTCGCCAAGGACGTCGTCGACGAACCCCACAAACCCAAAGCCTA
>JANLFS010000049.1:7926-24653 GCA_024655925.1 Bacillota bacterium
ACAGAGGCCGGCGGGTAGCCTTTCCGGGCGGACTCTCTGTCGTCACGGGGTCCGCCCGGAAAGGCTACCCGCCGGCCTCTGTAGTTCTCACGCGTTCCCAAGGTCTGGAGGACCATGCGCTCTACCGGCCCAGCGGCAAGGACAGTGACCGCGGCTCCCATCGCCCCGAGGATGATAAGCTTGATCACCGTCGACTGACCGCCCGTGATAGGAGTGTCAGGGCCACTGCCCACAACTGCCTGCCCCTGTGCAGAAAACCTCGAAGGTCACGGCCTGTCTCCCGATGCCTCATCGAGGTGGGCACCTCCAGTATTGAGTATCCTGCGCGTGCCCAATCTACCGCAAATCCCACCTCGAGCCCGAACCCCTCCGGCAAGGGAGGGAGTCCGGCCGCAAGATCACGGCGAAACGCCCGTTGCCCGGAAAGTGGCCAGGTGAGGGCTACCCCCGTCAGCGCCAGGATTCCAAGGCGCGCCAATCGGACCACAAGCCCAAATCCACCACGGCCGCGCGAAGCCTCGAATCCCGCCACCGCCATGTCTGCCCTTCCGTCCACCACAGCTGCAATGACCTTCGACATCTCGGACGCTGTACGCCCCAGGTCCGCGTCAGCCAGAGCCACTACGTCCGAATCCGTGGCCGACAGCCCGGCCCTGACCGCCGCCCCCTTTCCCTCTGTCCGCCGAAGTCTGATGACCCTGGCGCCTGCCGCCCGGGCGCGTTCAGCCGTGGCGTCCCGAGACCCGTCGTCCACAACAACGACTTCGTCGACCATGCCCGTGGAGAACAGGGCGGACACCGTGTCAGACACTGTCGTCTCCTCGTTCAGGGCAGGAACCACTGCGGCCACCGTCATACTCCGTCCGATCCGGCGACTGCGGGCAGCATCACCTGAGCTGGTGGGGTCCCGAAGAGCCCGTCCGCCCCGGCGAGCGCCAACACGGCTGCAACGGCCCCAGGGATGGTCCCGGCACCCACCACGAGTGCATGGGCTTCACCCCGATCGCGCTGCCCCTTTTGACTGGGCATACTCAACCAGCCTGTGACCACGCGCAAGCCAGAGGCCTTGGCAGAGGTGACGAATGCCCCGACGGCCCGCTGAGAGACACCCGCCGGATCGGGTTCCGCCGCAATCACAACCACCGACCCGGGCTTCTCCTTTGCTGAGACTCTCACGTGTACGAGGCCCGAACCGGCCATGGCTTTGACCTTCGCCGCATCGCATTCCACTAAAACGTTCATCCACCCAGCCATCTCCAGAGGGTCTACCTCGGCGAGAGCTCTCTCGGATACTGTGGCTATGGAACCGACTCTCCCTCCGGCCGTCTCAATGACGCGGGAGAGGTTCCTCACGGCCTCACTGCCGACCCCAGGCAAGACGACTGCGCACACGACCGACCCCGCCAGACGCCCCCCAACCAGGTGAGGCAGGCTTTCCTCCTGAAACCTCAAGGCCGCCGCCAGTTCGGATGCCAGCCTGTCCCGGTCGCGCGCGAGCTTGTCGAAGTCAAGACGGAGTCTTTCGATCATGGCTTCCTGCTGCCTCAAGATCCCGTCGTCGCCAATCATGGTGGCCCCAACCAACATGCCGACGCCTAACGCTACGAAGACCGCTGCAAGAGACACCACGTGGTACCTTAGGCTCATCACTGCTACCGCCTCACCTAAAGAAGCCCGAGCATCACCTTTAGTCTCAGCACCAGGAGTCTGGCAAGCCCCGCAAAGGCTCCCGAGAAAACCGAGAGAACCACGAGGGGCACCGTCGCCGCCACCACTACACCAGCTATGTGCCCCAGCCTGAGTTTCCCCCGGTATAGTTGACTGACTCCCTTGGCGTCGACCAGTATCGATCCCACTTTCAGTCTGACCAGAAACGTGCTGCCCATGCCGGGCCTGCCTTTTTCCAGGAAGTCTAGCATGCTGGAGTGTGCTCCGAGGGCAACCAGGAGGGAGGCTCCTTTATCGTAGGCTAACAGCATGGCGATGTCTTCGCTAGTGCCGGGGGACCGGAAAACCTTATGGGGAAGGCCGAGCCCGGACAGGCGCTCGGCTCCTGGGGATGAGCCGTCAGGGTAGGCGTGGGCTATGAGTTCTGCCCCGGAGCGCAGTGCTCGCTCGCTCACGGAGTCCATGTCTCCAATTATCAGATCAGGCACGAACCCTTGCTCCATCAAGGCGTCCGCGCCGCCGTCGACACCGATCAACACCGGCCTTGTCTCACGTATGTAGGAGTCCACCGCGGCGAGGTCTTCCCTGTACGTCGGCCCTCTCACCGCGATCAGACAGTGTCTTCCTCGGATCGGCGTGTCTATAAGGGGCGTCTCCACACCACCAAGGATGATTTCTTTCTCACGGATGGCATACTCGAGAGTGTTCTCTACGAACCGCTCGAGCTCTCTCCCGAGGTTTTCTTCGGCGACGGCGTACATGTCGCCCACAAGGCTGGGTGTGAGAGGAGTCCCTTCCGCAACCAGTTCGTCCCCGAGGAACACGTGGCAACCGCGGACCTCTATTCTGTCTCCGTCGTGGATCCTGTCGAACACGGAAAACCCGACATCATCCAGGACCGGAATCCCCGCGGCCAGGAGAATCGCTGGGCCCTGGCACTGGTATCTTCCGGTTATGGACTTGTCGGCGTTTATGACCATTCTGGGGCGCTTGGCCACAATCGCCCTGGCGCACACTTCATCGATGTCCGCGTGGCCGATTACCGCGATATCTTCCTGGGTCAAGCTCCCTACCAGGTCTTTGGTTTTGCGTCCAAGCCTAGCCGTGCCTTCCGCCGTCGACCCCACCATTCGCTGCAGATGTGGCCATCCAGCCTTAGTATGCTGAGGTCGTCACGGCTTCATGTCTATCCGAATCTTGTCGGCTATCCTCGCTATGAACGCCGAATTCGTGGGCCTTCCCTTGTCCGCATCGACGGTATGGCCGAAGATCTTGTTGAGGAAGTCGACATTCCCGCGGGTCCAGGCTATCTCGATGGCATGACGGATCGCACGTTCCACCCGGGACGGTGTGGTTCCGTGTCTTTGGGCAATCGTGGGATAGAGAACCCGCGTGACGCTGCCAAGCACGTGTCCTTCACCCATAGCCATTAGTATCGCGTCTCTCAGGTAGGCGTACCCCCGGATGTTGGCGGGAATCCCAACCTCATGGATCACCCTCGTGACCTCGGCCTCAAGATCCGTCGCTTTGCCCGCCTCCGGGGCCCACCCGCTTCCGTGCACAGGCAGGACCGAATCCGGCGGTAGCTTGGCCACGCGCCGGATCCGGTCCATCAGGACGTGCAGGTCGAACGGCTTGACAATGTAGTAGTCCGCGCCCGCCGCGACGATCCTGGCCGCCGTGGCCTCGTGACCGATCGCGGTGAGGATGAGGACCCGGGGGCGGCGGCTGAAATGCTCTTCTCGAAGCCGTTCAAGAAGGCCCAGGCCGTCGAGGTGGGGCATGATGACATCGAGTACGATTACATCGGGAGCCACCTCACAGGCCATGTTCAGGCCGTCCACCCCGTTGTGAGCAACCCCCACGACCTCCATGTCGGGCTGGCCTTCGATGAACTCCCGGACCACCTCCGTGAACTCACGATTGTCGTCAACTAGCAGAACACGAACACGGTCTCCCAGCATCTAACGGCACCTCCGCGTTTTCTGGGCCTTGATGCTTTCTACGCAACCGTCCCGTTTCCTTCCTCATCTAGTCCGAGTTCAAGTCTACCAGGTCCGAACGGATGGCATACAGAGCGACCTGGATCCTGTTCTCGAGACCGAGCTTCCTGCGTATGCTAGTTACGTAATTTTTCACTGTCTTATCGCTTATGAAGAGCTGTTCCCCAATCTTCTGATTACTCAGTCCGAGCGCGACCATTTTTATGATCTCCCGCTCGCGCGGAGAGAGTCTTTCGAGCGCGGAAGTTGTGGCCGAGTCTTGGGGCTTTGCTTCCGGCACTGGCCTCACCTCTCAACCCGTCTCGGGCGTATCGCAATGAGAAGCGGTCCGCTTCCCGTTCCGGCCATACATAATATGTGCGGGGAAACTGGCTCGTGTATGGGCCTTTGGATGAGGTCTGGGGGCGGATACCCGCCCCCAGACGATTTGGACCCGCTATAGTCCTGGCCGTGTCCACCATGTGCTCAGCGAACACCCCGTAACCCCTTGCCGGATCAGAGACGAAAACGTGGGTTACCGCCCCTATGAGCTTGCCGTCCTGAATGATCGGACTCCCGCTCATCCCCTGCACGATCCCGCCTGTCTTCGCGAGCAGCCTGCGGTCGGTCACGCGGACGACGAGCCCTTTCCCGGTTGGCCGGGTCTGCCGGGTGACCCGCACAATCTCTACCGAGAATCTCTCGATTTCTGATCCAGAGATCACCGTGAGGATCTCCGCCGGGCCTTCGCGGACCGATGATGCCAGGGCGACCGGGATAGGGTCGGTGTACAACGGATTTGGCAGCGGCCGTGAGAGCGTACCGAAAATCCCCACTCCCGAGTTTCCCAGGATAGTCCCGATGTAGTCTCGCGTCCCTCCAAAGGTCCCGATCTTCTCGCCCGGACGCCCTGCGCCTCCTACTTCAATCCCAGCGACCCTGGCCGAGACGATCCGGCCATCGGTGATGCTCACTTCCCGGCCGGTATGAACATCCGTGACTACGTGGCCCAAGGCCCCAAACTGCATCGTGACTGGGTCCCAGAAAGTGAGCGTCCCCACCCCCGCGGCATTGTCTCGAACGTAGACCCCTATTCGGTACCCCGGACCTGATGGGGCAGGGTCGAGTGTGACTGTCCGCTCCGCGGAGCCCCGTCTCACTCTTGCTTCCACCGAACTCCCGGCACGGGCAGCCTCGTCAACCAGCCTTTCAAGGTCATCTGAGTCTGTCACAGGCTCCCCATTGATGGAGAGTATGATGTCTCCCACGTCAATTCCGGCATCCCTCGCCGGAAAACGCCTGCTCCCGTCGGGCGCCTGAACCGGATAGAGCCCCATCACTGACACACCCATGTTCGCCAGGAGTATCCCGACTGAATGGCCCCCGGGGATCACTCGGAGCTCGGGGATGATCTCCACCACAAGCCGGCGGATGGGTATCACATTGAACAGCCTGAGTTCCAGGCTGGTCCGACCGGACCTCGTGGGAGTCACCGAGTAATCCCCCGGCGCGGAGCCGTGGACTAGAACGGAATCGGGAGGGTCGACCACGAGTACTCCGGAGAACGGCAGCCTAGTCTTTATGACGAAGGTCTCGCCTTCGGAGACCCTGAGGCGCGCCGGAAAGCCCGATACTTCTCGGAGGCTCGTGCAAGATACCAGCACAAAGCAGGCCAGAACAGCCAATCCCGCTATAAGAAGCCTCTTCCTGCCTCTGAACATGACACCCTCTCTTGCCAGCGGGCGCCATGATTCGGATGGCCGGACGCCCGCGCGGGATTAAGGTGTCCGGCCAACACGGGACGTATTCGATTCAAATCCTGTTCTAACTGGGAGAAGCGTTTGTCGAAGACCGGCGCTCCAACCGGGCTATGAAAAAGCCGTCGGTTCCATGAATGCCTGGAAGCAGCTGGAGCATGTGCGGGTTGCCCGGTGCCACGGCCTGTCTGGCACCTTCGGGGATGAAGGGAAGAAGCGAAGATGGGGCAAACTGAGGATTGCGGTCAAGAAAGGCTGTGATCTGGTCCTGGTTCTCAGCCTGCGAGACAGTGCACGTGCTGTAAACAAGGACGCCACTGGGTTTCAGCGTCCGGGCGGCGGAATCGAGAATCTCGGCCTGCAATCGGCTGAGCGATGTGATATCGTCTGGGCTCTTTCGCCACCTCGCATCCGCCCGTCGAGAAAGCACGCCGAGGCCCGAACAGGGTGCGTCCACCAGGACTGCATCTGCAGTCCCGGGGAACATGTCACCCAGATGCCGCGCATCGGCGTCCACAGTCTCGATTGAGGACAGCCTCAACCTCTCCGCAGCTTGGGAAACCATGGGGAGCCTCGCGGGATTCGGATCCGCCGCTATGATCCGGCCTTCGTCCCCCATGAGCTCAGCCATGTGGGTTGTCTTGCCACCAGGCGCGGCGCAAGCGTCAATCACTGTCCACCCAGGGCAGGGCGCAAGCGCGTGCGCAACCATCATCGAGCTCTCGTCTTGCACCGTCATGAGCCCGGCCTGGTGCTCAGGGATGGCGCCGAGGGACTCGGGGGGGTCTAGTATGAGAGCCTCAGGCAGATACCGCCCTGGAGTCACATGCGTGCCTCCGGCCCTCAAGAGACTCCCAAGATGGGCCGCATCCGTCTGCATGGTGTTGACTCGGACCGTCAGCGGGGGGGCAGTGTTCCCGGCCTCGCACATGGCAATGGTCCGTTCGAGACCATGTTGCTCGATCCACATTCGCACTATCCATGCGGGGTGAGAGTGAACCACGGAAATATGGGCCACGGGGTCGGACCGCACATCGGGGAAGTCCGGCGAGAATCCCGGCGATGTCAGGGTTCGGAGTACCGCATTCACGAACCCTGGGAGGCCCCGGTGGCCGAGCCTCCGTGCAGATCCTACTGCTTCTGAGACCGCAGCGTGGGGCGGAACGGATCCCATGAACCGCACCTGGTATAGCCCGGTGGCGATGATGGCCCGGGCGAGCGGGTCGATCCGGCGAACCGGACGTCTCGAGGCCTGTGCGATCATCCATTCCAAAGTGAGTTTTCGCCGGATGGCCCCGAAGGCGATCTCCATGCCGACTTTCCGTTCGCGGGTATCGACCAGTTCACCGGACAACGCCTGTGACCAGGCAGCATGCGCATACATGCCGGCCTGGTCACACAAGTAGTAGACCTCGATGGCGAGGTCCCGCCCCAAGGGGCGGGACCGGCGAAAACCCGGGAGCCTAGTCACGCCGGCTTCCCCTGAGCAGAATCAGCCTGAGAAGCTGAGTCACGGCCACAGCTGCGGCCGCCACATACGTGAGAGCGGCTGCCTCCAGCACCTGCCGAGCATGGGGCACCTCTTCCGCGGTCACGTAGCCTCCTTCTGACAGCAGCCGCAAGGCCCTGGCACTCGCGTTGAACTCCACCGGCAGCGTGATGACCTGGAATGCCACGGCCGCTGTGAACAGCCAAATCCCGAGGGTCATAAGGAACTGCCCGTTCGACGCCCCCATGAGCATCCCGATGAAGAAAAGGGGGATGGCAAGGGACGAGCCGAAGCTCGCCACGGGGACGAACGCCTGGCGTATCTGCATGGGGACGTATGCCTCTTGGTTCTGCAGGGCGTGGCCGGTCTCATGGGCCGCGACAGAGATCGCAGCGAGAGACGTACCTTGATAGACCTGCGGGGACAGCATCAAAGATTTGTTCCTGGGGTCGAAGTGATCCCCCAAAGTCACATTCGTCTGCCCCACCCTCACATCACCCGCACCATTGGCCGCCAGAAGGTTCCGCGCCACCTCGGCCCCGGTGTAGCCCGACCGGGCCCGGACCCGGAGGTAGTGCCCGAAGGTGGACTGCACCTTGTACTGGGCATAAAGGGCAAACAGGAAGGCGGGTATGACGACGAGGAACGTGGAATCGTAAAACAGGAACGGCATCGCGCCTCACCTCTCTCGTGTGCGTAGCGGTCATGCAAACCGCGAGCCTGGTTGGGGTCTCCTTCCACGGATGAACTCGGATCCGGTCATCTGCTTCCTGCTCTCTGGCTGGACCAGGTCGAGCGAAACCAGCCCGTCTGGAACCCGGACCAGGAGTTCACCCCGTGCTCCCGCCACAATCTCCCCCGGCGGTCCACCGTCCGAAGAGATCTCGCCGGGCACCGGAACACTGGCCCGGAGTACCCTGACCCCTTTGCCATCCAGGGTGGTCCTGGCGCCGGGATCCGGGTAGAGTGCCCGCACGAGGTTCACGATCTCCCGGCCAGGCCTGTTCCAATCGATCACGGTCTCCTCCGGCCTCACCTTGGGGGCATAGGTGGCTGCTGCCTCATGCTGGGGTGTCCGTGGGGCATCCCCCTCTTCAAGTAAACGAAGGAACTCCACAATTAGTTTCCCGCCGCAAGTGGCGAGAGCCGCCGAGAGGCCCTCCGCAGTTGCATCCGGCGGTATCGGAACACGTTGCATGATCCCGATATCCCCGGTATCCCAGCCTTCGTCCATATACATGATGGTGACGCCTGTCTCGGCATCTCCATTCATGATCGCCCGCTGGATCGGCGCCGCCCCTCGAAGGCGTGGGAGGCACGAAGCGTGTATGTTGATGAACCCATGGGCGGGCACCGACAGCAACTCATTCGGTATCTTCTGGCCGAACGCGGCCACCACCGCAACGTCAGGGGCCAGCGCCCGAAGCGAGTCAATGAACTCCGGGTCTGACACGCGTTGGGGTTGGGCCACAGGCAGGCCGCGTCCTGAGGCAAACACCTTCACCTGAGACTGAGAGAGCTTGTGCCCGCGGCCTTTCGGCCGGTCAGGTTGGGTGACCACCATCACTATATCATGCCCTGCGCGCCCTATCGCATCGAGGGCCGGGACCGCGAACTCAGGCGTGCCCATGAAAACCACACGCACTGCCTAGTCTCCTTCCTCGTCGGCCGGTCTGATCTCGATCGCGCGGTCTATGAAGAGTATACCGTCGAGGTGATCGATCTCGTGTTGGAGCACCCGCGCCAGGAGCCCCGAAGCGGCGAGGGAGAACCTCCTGCCCTGCCGATCCAAGGCCGTGACCCGAACCTCTGTGCTCCTGTTGACTACTCCCACAACACCCGGAACCGACAGGCACCCCTCGGAACCCGCCTCCTCGCCGCGTGCTTCGACAATCTCTGGGTTGATGAGTGTGTGGGGCCCGTCCCCGGCGTCTGCCACCACCAAGCGAAGGCCGACCCCCACCTGGGGAGCAGCCAATCCCACGCCTGGAGCCTTGTACATGGTCTCCAGCATATCAGACGCGAGATTGAGTATCCGTTCATCTATGGCCTGAACTGGCTTCGCACGTTCGCGAAGGACCGGATCGCCCTCAGTGCGGATCTTCAGTACCAAATACGGCGCCTCCTGTCAGAGAATGCTCTGCGGGTTGACGTTCATGGTTATTGTAACTCCGGCCTTGCGCCCCGCGCAACCTGACTCCCGGACGCCCTTCACCGCGACTTCCCTGAGCGCACAGCCGTCAGCGGCGAGGAGTAGCACCTGCCAGCGGAACTTCCCTGCAATTCTCTCGATCGGCGCGGGCGCCGGGCCGACCACTTCCACGCTCACATCGTGCCCGGCTGCCCTGTCGCGGCACACTGCCGCGATGGCCCCCGCCGCGCGCGCAGCCGACGGCTCGTCCTCCGCCGAGACTAGCACGCGGAGAAGCTCCCTGGCTGGAGGAAATCCGGTCTCAAACCTCGCCGCCACCTCCTGCTCATAGAACCGCCTGTAGTCGTGGTGACTCGCAGTCGTGATGCTGTAGTGGGTGGGGTTATAGGTCTGCACAATCACGACGCCGCGGACCGGCCCACGTCCGGACCTTCCGGCAACCTGTGCGATCAGCTGGAACGTCCTCTCCGATGCACGGAAGTCGGGAAGGTTCAGCGCCGTGTCGGCAGAGACTACTCCCACCAAGGTGACACTGGGGAAGTCCAGCCCTTTGGCCACCATCTGCGTCCCCACGAGTACGTCAACCCGGCCTGTCCGGAAGGAGGTGAGGATCTCCCTGTGGGCACCCTTCCGCCTTGTAGTGTCCACATCCATCCTGGCCACGCGTGCCTCGGGAAACAGCTTCTTGACTTCATCTTCTATCTTCTCTGTGCCTGCGCCGAAGTAGCGTATTCTCTCCCCGCCGCAACTCGGGCAAATGTCGGGCACGGGCGTGGTGTGGTTGCAGTAGTGGCAGGTCATTGCGGGCATGCGGGCATGGTAGGTCAACGAGACGTCGCAGTTCGGGCAGGTGACTACATACCCGCAATCCCTGCAAAGCACGAAGGTGGAAAACCCCCTTCTGTTCATGAAAAGGATGGCCTGCTGCCCCGAGGCGAGCCTCTCGGCGAGGTGCGCCTGAAGCCGCCGGCTGAAGATCGACCTGTTTCCCGACTTGAGTTCCGCCCGCATGTCCACGACGTGAACATCAGGAAGCGGCCTGTCGTCAATGCGCTTGAGGAGCTCAATCCGGCCGTACACACCGATTTCAGAGCGGTAGTAGGTCTCCACTGACGGGGTGGCAGACCCAAGGATTACGAGGGCGCCCGCCCGGCTCGCCCGCCATTCGGCGACTTCGACCGCATGGTACCTCGGGCTTTCGTCCTGCTTGTATGAGGTGTCGTGCTCCTCGTCCACCACGATCACTCCGAGGCGAGGAACAGGTGCGAACACCGCGGACCTCGCACCAACTACTACGTCCGCGTCGCCCCTGCGTATCCTTGCCCACTCATCCAGCCTCTCCCCAGCCCCGAGCGCGCTGTGGAGCACTGCAACCCGGCGGCCGAACCTGCCCCTCACCCTGTCTACCATCTGAGGGGTGAGAGAAATGTCCGGCACGAGCATTATACCCTGCCGGCCCATGCGGACCGAACGCTCGAGCATGCGCAAGTAGACTTCGGTCTTCCCGGAACTCGTGACGCCGTGGACCACCACCACCCCGCCCCCGGAGTCCATGGCAGCCTCGAGCTTGGCCACGGCCGCGGCCTGATCAGGACTGAGTTCGGGTGGCGCGGTGTGTTCTACCGGCAACCCGCGAAACGGGTCGCGTTCCACAGTAACATCAACCCGCTCCACTATGCCCGATCTGACTAGGGAGTTAAGGGCTGAGGCTGAATATCCCATGGTCCCCAGAAGCTCGGCGCGGGTGATCTCCCGCCCCCGCTCAAGTAGGGCGTGGACGATGGCTGCCTGGGCGGGGCTCCGGCGAGAGAGCGATTGGACCAGAGCCTCTGGATCACCTGCACCAGGCACGAGTCTGACAGCGCGCGCCAGTTTCGGCCCCACTTTGAGACTGACAGTTCTCGACGACTCTACCTTGGTCCCTGAAGGGACCATGGCACGCAGCGCCTCAACGAGCAGGCACAGATAGGTGCGGGACATCCACGTGGCGACTTCCAGAAGGTCCTCGGGGATCGGCGGGGAGTCGCGGACGCAGTCCAGGATATCCCGGACCTCCGCCACTTCTGGTGCGTCAGACTGCCCCACGACGAACCCCGAGACAGAGCGAGGGCCGAAAGGAACGAGCACCCTGGATCCCGGCTGGACCACGCCTGCCAGCCTGTCCGGTATCATGTAATCGAAATGCCTGTCCACCCTGGCGTTGGGCACATCCACCACTACTCGGGCGTACCTGCCGCCCAACCCCATCACCTCCGCTCGCCGGAGGCCAACCGTTCCAGCCGGCGCAAGAGCCTCGTCAGGAAGAACTCCTTTCTCGTGAAGGGGGAGACTAGTATCACTTCAAGCCCTGCACACCGCGCTCCAAGGACATCCGTGAAGACCTGATCCCCCACGACCACAACCGATTCAGGGTGTGCGCCGATAGTGTGGAGAGCGCGCCGGAACCCCCACGCCCAGGGCTTCGCCCATCCCCACACGACGGGAAGCCCGAGCTCCCGCCCGAAATGCGACGCTCGCGGTCTTCGGTTGTTGGTCAAAAGGCACATGGAGAATCCTAGCGCGCGGGCCCGGTCAATCCAGTCCCGCGCCTCCTTCGGGATCACCCACCCCCCCCATTCGACTATGGTGTTGTCGATGTCGATGATGAGGGCCGTCTTCCCGCGGTCTGTGAGTGCCGGAAGGTCGATGTCCCAAACCCGGTCCGCTCGCATATCTGGAGACAGAAACCTCATATGCCACCTCCAGCCATTGTCACCATTATACCACGCCGAGCCCTATCATCTGTATCCATCCGCGGCCATCTCGCGGAATAGCTTGCTTAGGGCACGCTTCTCAATTCTGGACACATAGGACCTGGAGATGCCGAGGGACCGGGAAATCTCTCTCTGGGTCTGCCGGCTGTCGTCCCCCATACCGAACCGCAGTTCCAAAACTCTTCGCTCTCTCTGAGAGAGCTTGGAGAGCTTCTCCCGAAGCCTCTCCTCCTCCACCCTGGCCTCCACCTCGTCCGCAACGGTGTCCCCATCCTGCATCAGCACATCCATGAGAACCACCTCGTTCCCTTCCTTGTCCGACCCTATCGGATCGTAGAGAAAGAGTTCGCCCCGGGTCTTGCGGCCGGAACGGAGGTGCATGAGTATCTCATTCTCAATGCACCGGGCAGCGTACGTCGCCAACCTGGTCTTCTTTTGTCTATCAAAGGTGTTGATGGCCTTTATTAGTCCTATGGTCCCAATGGAGATGAGGTCGTCCTGGTCTTCCCCGGTTCCATCGTATTTCTTCACCACGTGCGCCACGAGTCTCAGGTTTCTCTCGATCAGGATGCTCCGGGCGACTGTGTCTCCAAGGTCTTTCCGTTCCAGCATCTCCCGCTCCTCGGTCTCTGACAGGGGGGGTGGAAACGCCCCGTTCCCGGAGACATATGATGCGAGGAGCGCGATCCCCCTCGCGCAGATCGCCGCCAGAGCGGCAACAGCGCACGGCAACATAAAGGCCACCTCCGTGTAATGTTCCTTCACACAGCTTATGAAAGACCCCATGCTGCCGTGCAAGTCCGTCCGGTTAGTACCGGTAAGGTTCGAGCTCGAGCACCGCCTGGCAGATGTCGCGGAACACCGGTGCTGCGGACGCCGCTCCAGACCTCCCCCCCTCCACGAGGACGACAACCGTGATCTTCGGTTCGCCCGCCGGGGCGTACCCGGCAAACCAGGCGTCGTATACAGGTTCCCCGTTTTCACTCAACCGGCCTGTTTGCGCGGTCCCGGTCTTTCCCGCAACATCCATGCCTGCAAGTACGTCCCGAGTGGTGCCGGAGGCCGCAGCTCGTGAGAGCATTGCCCTCAGGTCCGCCGCGACCTCCGGGCTGAGCACATGCCTCTCGCCGCGGGCAGGAAGAGGAACGAGTCTTCCGTCGCGGTCACGGGCCTCGAGCACCAGCCTCGGCTCACAGACGACCCCGCCGTTTGCGATGGCAGACATCATGACCGTCGCCTCGAGGGGCGTCATCCTGACCACCGCCTGCCCGAGAGCGAGGTTGGCAAGTTCCGCCGGGCCCAGACGCCCTGTGGGAGCAGGGGTCTCGCCAGAGCCCACGCCCGGTATACCAAGCCAGGAGCGGAGGCCAACTCCGAGCTCCCGCGCCAACGCTACAAGGGCCTGCCCCCCTACGGACTGAGCCGCGTCGATGAAAGCTGTGTTGCACGAGAGGGCCAGGGCGTCCTCGAACGCAACCGGACCGTGCCCCCCCTCCGGGTTGGCATAGCAGCGGAAGGTGTGACCCCCTGCCTCGATTGTGCCGGTATCCATGTACACTGACTCGCGGGTCCTGACACCTCCCTGGAGAGCAGCCGCGGCCACAACGACCTTGAACACAGACCCCGGGTAGTAAGGGACAACTGCTCTGTTCATGAGGGGCGCCCTCGGATCCTGAAAGGCTCTCCCGACGTTGCTCGGGTCGAACGTAGGCCTCGACGCCATGGCCAGTATGTCGCCGGAGCCGGGGTCCATCACCACCACGGCGCCGGTAATGCCTCTCAGGTCCATTGCGCCCTCAACGGCCTGCTGCACCCGGGCGTCCAGCGTGAGTCTCACATGCCCCACGCGGGCAGTCGACTCTCTGACTTTGGCCCCCAGTCCCGATATCAACCGGCCGTTCGCATCGACGAACACTCGCAGGACATCACTGCCGGTTCCGGCCAGGACGTCGTCCCACGACCGCTCAATGCCATCCGCTCCCAGGCCGGAGCCGTAGACGTGGCCGATCACGTGGGCGGCGAGGGAGCTGTGGCGCGAAGGCACGGTGAACGGAACCACCCCCGGTATCGAGGCCGCGACCTCGGACACCGCGGCCCATTTATCGAAACCTACACGGACCACCCTTGGTGACTGGGACACCACGCCCTGGCCCAGCAGGGACTCAGCCCTTTCCAGGGCCCCGGATCTGCCTGCCAAGAGGGATGGAAACACCGCGACCATGTAGTCCGGATCCCCGTGGCCGGTCAAGGCCACCATGTTCCTGTCGAAGATGCCTCCGCGGTTCATCGCGAGTGCGACTCCCACCGCTCGCTGCTCCACAGCTTTCGCGGCGTAACCGCCCCCCTTGGCGATGCACACCCAGGCGACCCGAACTAGGGACGCCGCAAGCAGGATCAATGCAGCCGACCTGGCAAGCCGCACACCCGATCTGGTCTGGGAATCATCTGGTTGCACAGCACTCACATCCCTGCCAGCGCCAACGCAGGATCCACCCTGGCCAGAGTATTGTTCCCCCGGGGAAAAGAAAGAACCCAGCCGCGCTCGTGCGGCTGGGTGAACATGCGAACCGGAGGGAGACTCCCCCTGTGGGCCTGGGCCGAAAAGAATCAGCCCACGGCGGACTTGAGCCTTGCTATCAGAAGGTCGATTGCAACCCGGTTGAACCCGCCTTCGGGGATTATGATATCTGCGTACCTCTTGGTGGGCTCCACAAACTGCAAGTGCATCGGGCGTACCACGTTCAAGTACTGTTCGACGACGGACTTGAGCGTGCGGCCTCTCTCGGCCACATCCCGTGTGAGCCTTCTGATGAACCTGACGTCGGGGTCGGTGTCCACGTACACCTTGATGTTCATCAGTTCCCTGAGCCTCTCGTCGTCGAGGATCAGGATCCCCTCCAGAATGACCACGCCGGCAGGGTCAACTCTCTCGGTCCGCCCAGTTCGGGTGTAGGATTCAAACGAATAGACCGGCTTGTCCACAGGCACGCCTGCTTTCAGTTGCCGGATGTGAGACAAGTACAGGTCTGTGTCGAAAGCGAATGGGTGGTCGTAGTTGACCGCAAGCCTCTCCTCAAGTGTCAGGTGGCTCTGGTCCTTGTAGTAAGCATCCTGCTCGAGTATGGAGACGGCGTTGCCAAACGCCTCAGACACCGCACGCACCACTGTGGTCTTGCCCGATCCCGAACCACCCGCTATCCCGCAAACCAGAACCTCCCTGGGCATCTCGCCTACCTCCCTGATTCCGCCCGGGCCTTGGCCCTCAGGTGTTCGGCATATGTCCTGCTGAACAAGTGGGATCCATCATTCCTGGCTACGAAGTAGAGATAGTCCTCAGAAGACGGCTCCAACACCGCGACCACGGATTCCAGGCCTGGGCTGCATATAGGCCCCGGAGGCAGCCCCGGATGGATATAGGTATTGTATGGGGAATCCACCGTGAGATCCTCGAGCAGCAACTTGTCCTTGGACTGGGGAAGAGCATACTGCACAGTCGCGCAGCTTTGCAGAGGCATGCCGAGCCGGATCCGGTTCAGGAACACCCTGGATATCTTGGGCCGTTCCTGACCCACCTTTGCCTCGCGCTCCACTATGGATGCCAGGATGAGAACCTCCCGATCGGAAAGCCCCAGTGCCCTGCCTTGAGCGAGCCTCGGCTGGATAACTTCGGCAAACCGCCGGAGCATCGCCCGGACTACCTCGTGCGCTCCAACACCCCGCGCAAACTGGTAGGTGTCAGGGAAAAGGTAGCCCTCGAGTGATCCATCACCAGATGCCGCCCCCACGATCGCCAGGAGCTCTGGGGTGGGGTGAACGACCAGGGCCATTACTTCGTCCTCGGATGCGAGCCCGCGGGAGGCAACTATGCGGGCCACCTGGCGGGCTGTGGATCCTTCGGGTATTGTCACATTGACCCTCAGCACCTTGCCTGAGGAGATGTCCGAGAGAATCGCGACAGTGCCTCTGGCCGGGTCGAGTTCGTAGTCGCCCGCCTTGAGTTTCGATTCAAGGCCCATAGCCAATGCGAGCACTCTGAATACAATCCGCGACCGTATGACCCCGGCCTGCTCCAGAATGGCACCGATGCCTGAAGCTGACGCACCAGGCGGGATGGTAACTACGACTCTGCTGGCTCGCCCTGACCAGTTCATAGGGGAGCATGCGAACCAAGCGAGCCCGCACACAGCCACAACTGCAAAGGCGAGCGCCGCAACTATCAGCCTCTGGCGTCGTGCAGCCAAGGCAGCCGACCTCACTTGCAGCCCTCCGTTCGGCCTACATCTCCCACCAATTATAGCCCGCCTTCCCCGGGAAAAGCAAGGAAGCCCCTGGCCGGGGCCTCCCTTTCTCCTGGACACTAGGCCTCAGGCCTAGTAGTCCTCCTCTTCTTCCTCTTCGTCTTCTTCATCCTCGTCCTCGTCGAAGTCATCGTCCTCTTCATCGAGCGCCTCGAGGGCTTCGAGGACGCGCTCGTACTCATCATCGTCCTCGATATCAGTCAAGATCTCTTCGCCGTTCTCGTCGGTCTCGATACGGAGTATGTAGGCATCCTCCTCGCAGAACTCCTCGTCCTCATCCTCCGAGAGGCTCTCCACTGGCACCAGGACGGCGTACTTAGCATCGTCGATCTCAACGACTTCGGTTACGGTGAAGTCCTTCTCTTTGCCGTCCTCGTCGACCAACGTCACGATGGACTCCTCATCTGGCATCTCGCCCACTCCAATCCCACCCCCGTCTGTTTTCTTGAGCACGAGTATCTTGCCTTAAGCCACGGGCACGAATACGCGCAGGTGTCAGTCGTAGGACTTATGCCGGTCGAGATACGACTGCAGGATGATGGCCGCCGCGCTCTTGTCGACCACCTCCCTGCGGCGCTTGCGTGACATGTCAGCAGTGAGAAGTGCCCTCCCGGCCTCCCGGGAACTG
>JANLFS010000050.1:0-22758 GCA_024655925.1 Bacillota bacterium
GGCACCAGGGCGATGCTCGGGGTTCACCCTCGAATCCTTATACCTGGCGAGAAACTCGTCCAGACCGAATACCTTTGCCGAGTAATCGAACAACTGCTCAAGCCTGTTCATCCTTCCCCGCGCCTCCACTGTGGTGGGTGTGTCGATTGATTTCGACTTGAGGCGCGGGGATTCTTTTTGCCTTTGGGTGTGGGAACTAGTCCCTCGGCTGACTTATCTGATTCGAATGCCTGCTAAGACATCTTTTGCGAAAGTCCAACCATCCCTTCCAGTCACTCCCGGATCATCGCCGCCAACATCTCCACTCCAGTTAGCTCTCATGCCTTGCGGAAGTGCTGGGCCAGCGTCGAGCGGTATCAAGGTTTACCGTTCCAGTGATGTACTCTATATCGACAGCAACCAAACATAGGGCGAAGCTCTCGGCGGCATCGGGAATGGCCCGGTCCTTTCTTCTCATGTCACGCACAGGACCTCCTACTACTCCACCACGGCGTTCACAGGCTGACGGAGATCCCTCGAGACCAGGGGTCCATCCGGGCACGGCAACCCTCACTTCCCGAGCACGTTCTTTGTGCCGATCCGATGCGTGAACCAGTGTGGAAACCTCAATAGGGGGGCGCTCAGGTCACGCGTTCAGTTTCCTGAGGACGAACGACATGTTGCGGGCCAGAGACTGAAGCGTGGCTATGCCTTCGGTATCCGCGTCGACCTCCCCCGGTCTGAGGCCGAAGGCAGCATTCCAGTAGGATGCACAGGGGATGACCATCTCATTGATTCCGAAGAAGAAGTTGATTGCGGCATAGACGAAATTGGATCCAGCTCTGCGAACCGCGATGACTGGTGCCCCCACTTTGTGCCGGAGCATGCACCCGTTGGCCCTCGCCACGAATCCAAGTCGGTCTATCAAGGCCTTGGTTTCAGATGTCACATTGGAGAAGTACACAGGGGTTCCTATGATTATCCCATCCGCCGCGTCCGCGGCTGCGATGAAATCGTTCATACAGTCATCGTCCTTCGCGCACCTGCGGTTCTTGGCCTTGAAGCAAAGGCGGCACGCGGTGCAGCCGTGCACCAGCGAACCGCCAACTTGCACTATCTCGCCGTCTACTCCCTCATCCGCAAGACCGGACAACACAATCTCCAGAGCTCGTCTGGTATTCCCGCGAGGATTCGGGCTCCCGTTGAACGCGACAACCTTCATGTCCTTGCCTCCGCCGCTTCTTGAATGCCTTCAAGCAGAGTGATTCGACACCGAAGCCATGTCTCCTACCCCCGGGTCAGGGATTCGTCCCCTGGCAGCGACGGCCCAAGAACGCCGCCGACCCCACCATGCCCTTCTGAATCCTCGGAATGCACGGTCTCTGGATCGATGTGAACCATCACTCCAGTCACGTGCCGGCACGCCTCCGCTATGGCTCTTTCGACCCGGACCGATATATCGTGGCCTTCCACCACGGACAGAGTCGGGGCAACCCCAAGGCGCAAGTCCACGTAAAGATAGCCCCCGTACCGTCTGGTCGACATGAAGTGGATGTCCTCGACTCCCGGGACAGACATAGCCGCCCGTGTCGCGGCTTCTATCGTTTGGGGGTCCACCTGCGCATCCATCAGTTCGTCCACGGAGGCCGCAAAGATCCGCACACCCATCCACGCGATAAACGCGCCAACCACGAGACCAGCGACGGGGTCCAGCACTGGATATCCGAGCCTGGCGCCTAAGATCCCAAGAAATGATCCGACGGACGAGAGGGCGTCCGACCGGTGGTGCCAGGCCTCGGCGACAACCGCGGTGCTCCGGATCCGCTTGCCCGTGGCCACTGTCACCTGGTACATGACCTCTTTGAGGACGATAGAGATGACCGCCGCCCAGAGCGCAATGACCCCCGGCTCCCCGTATCCTCCCGTCCGGATAGTGCGGTAAGCAGAGAGCGCGATAGACAGTCCCACGCCGATCAAGGTTATCCCCACGAGCTTCGCCGCCACGGACTCTGCCTTCCCGTGGCCGTAGGGGTGCCCCGAGTCCGCCGGACGCTTCGACACGCGCAGGCTTGCAAGAACCCCTGCAGTCGCCAAGATGTCCGAGGCCGAATGCACCGCGTCCGCCACCATCGCCCTGGAGCGGCCCACTATGCCCGCCAGCAACTTGGCAAGTGCGAGGGCTATGTTGCCCACCATGGTCGCGACCGACACCCTCTCGCCCGCCTTGAACCTCTCTTTCGCCGAGAGGTCGAGAGTCTCACCAGTCAACGAAACACACTCCCCATCCAGCAATCATACGCCGACACAGAAACGGCACCTGCGGGACGTCTCTCGTACAGTCCCGCAAGTGCCGGATGGACACTTGCTGCCCCAAGGGGCCCAGCCCCATCTCTCCGGGATCCACCCGGGGAGATCGCCTGCTCCAATCGGATACTTATCTCATCGTGACGCGCTGCACGAGTCAAAGCCCTGCAGCCAGCAGTGGGCTCAGCCCATGTCAGATCCGGTTACAGAATACACGAGACCATCATCCCGGTCAAGGCACGGGCTCACTCACATAGTCCCCTCACATGATCTCGCGCGACATGCCTACACAATTCTGGTGTTCATACGCCTCCGCTGCCCGGGGTCAACCAGGACCCGGTACCATTCTATTCCCCAAATCCAGTTTTGCCCCCACGCCATAGCCATGATATGCTCGAACTGAGGACTTTAAGGGGGTAGTACCATGGGTCGCGTGTTTCATCTGGTCGATGTTTTCGCGGAGTCGCCACTCTCTGGGAACCAACTCGCCGTCTTCACGGATGGCGAAGGCCTTTCGGCATCGGAAATGCAGCGGATTGCCAGGGAGATCAATTTCTCGGAGACCACGTTCGTAACTGGCGGCCCCGACGCGAACGGCGGGGTTCCTGTCAGGATCTTCACTCCAGCCGAGGAAGTCCCATTCGCAGGCCATCCCACGCTTGGGACTGCATATGTGATCAGGGAGATCATGGGTCTTGGGCGGGATGAAACTGTTCTGAACTTGGCCGTCGGTCCGATCCGCGTCGTCGAGCGGACCTCGGGCGGGACATCGCGCCTGTACATGACGCAGAATTCTCCAACCTTCGGAGAGACCATGACCGCCGACGAGGCCGCGTCCCTTCTGGGATTGGAGCCCGGCGACGTGAGGGACGACCTCCCTGTGCAGGCAGTCTCCACAGGGTTGCCCTTCTTCATTGTCCCGCTGAGAAGTCTCAAGGCTTTGCAGCGAGCGTGGATCTCTTCCCGGTCCACCGCCCGGGATCACCTGGCTTCCAGAGATGCTCAGCAGGTGCTGGTCTTCACCACCGAAACCCATGACCCAGAGTGTCAGCTCAGCGTCAGGGTGTTCTGCCCGGACCTCGGGGTGCTCGAGGACCCAGCGACCGGGAGCGGGAATGGTTGCCTTGCCGGCTACCTAGTGCACCACAATGCCCTACAGTCCGAAGAGATTCGCGTCGTGGTGGAACAGGGGATGGAGATCGGGCGCCCGTCCCGCCTCTACCTCGAGGCCGAAAGAGCACCCGGAGGCGGCATCATAGTCCGCGTGGGCGGCCGTGTGATCCCCGTCGCATGCGGAGAGTGGTACTGAGCAGCCGGTCGGGCCAATCTCCGGCCATTATTGCGGGTGCCATCGCCATGCATCTATGTATCATGCTCAGGCTCTACCACTCCTCCTTAGTTGCCCTCTCGGCAGGGCATTTCGCCGTCCAACCCCGGACTGCCCCGCGCAACCACGTCCCACCATGGATGGTGCCTTTCTCCCAGGCCAGGCAGTGGCATCATTTCACCAAAGGTGATCCGAATCCCGCGGAGAACCAGGTAAAGGTGGTCAACGTGGTATGATGGGCCAACCTCGGCTTGGTACCCCGGGAGGAGGATGCCGAATGGATGGAACCGCGAAAAGCGAGCGCGTTCGCTTGCTCACATTCACGCTTGTCTTCGCAGTGGTTTTCTCGGCTCTGCCCGGGCATGCTCTCGCGGCCGGGGCGGCGCCGGAAGGCGCCGCGGGCGCGGCCCACGCTCCGTACCTCATCATTCACCTCGATGCCGTCTCGTCCCACACCTTCTTCGATGAGTTCGATTCCGGCAGGCTTCCGCACATTGCACGAGCTTTCGACGGAGGGACTGTCGTCCGTAACGCACTGTCGCTCTTTATCGGGGGGACGGAGATGATCTACCCCAGGCTCAAGAACGGCGGGGTAAGTGAGGATCCCTACCCGATCGCGTGGGAGACCTACGACCGGTCCTCCCAGACTAGCTCCCGCCGGCTCGAGACCGCGCGCGAGCTTTACTCGTACGTCCCGCGTTACGCCAGAAGTCAATTCATGCACGGTCTGCCTGTGACAGAGTACCTGTCCGGGGTTGCCGTGCTGAACGTGCCGAGGCTTCTCCGGGAATACGCCTTTGTTGAGGTGTTCTGGTTTTCCACGGACACGTGGGGTCATGTGTTCGGCGACGAGCCCCAGAGGGCCAGCGTCAGGCTTCTCGACAGGTTCTTAGGCGAGATGATGGCCAGCCTCCAAGGTATGCCTGTCAACCTCATACTGTACGGAGATCACGGGATGTCCTTCTTCGAGCGGTGGGTCGACACCGACGGCGCAGTCTGGGAGGTCGCAGGTGATGGGATACAGTTCTACTCCTACCCCAACCTGTACTTGGCCGACCCGGCGCGATCGGGCGAAGTGGCCCGTGAACTTGCTGCAAGAGATGAAGTGGATTTTGCGTTCTATTGGAAGGACGAATCCACCATCGCAGGATGGCACGAGGGAGGCAAGGTCTTCTTTACGAAGCACGCTTCTGGGGTGGCCTACCGGTTCGAGGGGGAAGACCCGTTTGGGTACAGCTTGTTCGGGTACCGAGGGGAAGCCCTCTCCGACCAGGAATGGCTGGACCTTACCTACCAGTCCTCCTACCCTGCCGCTCCAGTCAACTTGTTGAGGTATATGTCGAACCCTCAGGCCGGTGACGTTGTGGTGGTAGTGAACCCCCCGAAAGGGCTGAAGACCACCGCCGGCCTGGAGGGCACTCATTGCGGCATGGCGGACACGGACTTGATGGTGCCGGTGCTCCTCAAAGGCCCGGACCTCGACGGCCGGGAAGTGCCAGACCCCATGTGGCTGCACACGCTTTACCGTGAGGTGCTGGAGATAGACCCGAGGGCAGACGGATCGCCGAACCGGGAGAAACACTCCATCCGGCTACGCGCCGGCCTCACGACTGACGGGCCGCGCGCGGTGCCTGAAGTCACCTACTCTCCTGCCCGCCGGTTCCGCGCCAACGCAACTGGGCTGCCCGGGGATTGGGAGGCCTTTGTCGAGTATGATCTGTACACCAGTTTCAACATGCGAGTGTGGACGGGATTGGGGATCGAGGGAGGCGAGTCCGGAGTCAATCCAATCGGCACCGCACGCGTTGAGCTCTTTCTTGATCGCCTATCTCTGAGTGTACTCGCGATCCTCTCTCCAGAGGGGCACAAGACCGTGTCCAAGCTCAGCTACGAACTGGACGGCGGAGTGAGCCTCGAATGGACACTGCCCGGCGAGTTCGGGCTGTCGCTAAGCCTGTGACATTCTCCCCATCATCAACTCATCTTTGACCGGGGCACCCGTGTGTGCCCCGGTTCTCCTTTTTCTTTCATGGTGTGGCCGGAACGTGGAGGGATAGAATATTGACGACGGCCGCGCAACCATGTTACCTCAAGGATATAACTTTTTTATATTTCAACGCATAATATTATTGACAGATCCATCGCAGCAGATCTATACTGAGTACCGGAGAACGCGATCTCGAGGTGAGCAGAGCTTGAAGCTTCACGGTCCCGATGAACCTGTCTACACCATCAGCGTGGCCGCTCGTCTTCTCGGGGTCAAGGCGCAAATGCTCAGGATCCTCGAACGTGAAGGGCTCCTACAGCCCGCACGGACCGAGGCCAACATACGCCTCTACTCTGAGAACGACCTGCTCCGCCTCAAGAGAATCTGCTTTCTCGTCCGGGAGGAAGGGGTGAATCTCGCCGGGGTCAAGATGATCCTGGACATGGAATCACGTGACGGGAATGTATCCATCAGGTACAGCCGTATGCAATCTCGTACCGCGCGAGACGCCTCTCGCGACCCCGAGACGGGCGAGGACTGATCAGGCGTTTCTGCCGCTGATCAACTATGCCGAGAGCGCGACGAATTTGGAAGGGAGAAAAGCTTCATGGGCAAAGTTGTGGGGATTGACCTTGGCACTACCAACTCCGTGATCGCGGTGATGGAAGGCGGCAAGCCGACCGTTATCGTCAACGCCGAGGGCTCGAGGCTCACGCCGTCAGTGGTCGGATTCACCAAGGCAGGCGAGCGGTTGGTGGGGCAGTTGGCCCGAAGGCAGGCCGTGCTCAACCCCGAGAACACCGTCTTTTCGATAAAGCGGTTCATGGGGCGCCGGTTCGACGAGGTGGAGGAGGAGCGTGGGCGCGTCCCCTACCGTGTCAAGGCTGGATCGAACTACGAGGCCAGGGTGGAGGTGCCTGCCACGGGCAAGGATTACCCGCCCGAGGAGATCTCGGCCATGATCCTGCAGAAGATGAAAGCTGACGCTGAGAAGTACCTTGGTGAGCCGGTCACCAAAGCCGTCATCACAGTGCCTGCCTACTTCAACGACTCTCAGAGGCAGGCGACCAAGGACGCCGGGCGCATCGCCGGCCTTGAGGTTTTGAGGATAATAAACGAACCTACAGCGGCGGCACTCGCCTACGGGCTCGACAAGAAGACAAATGAGACGATCCTTGTCTGGGACCTGGGAGGAGGCACGTTCGACGTTTCGATTCTCGAGGTCGGAGACGGAGTCTTCGAGGTCAAGTCCACTTCCGGTGACACTCACCTGGGCGGAGATGACTACGACCAGAGGATAGTCCAGTACATCGCGGACGAATTTCAGCGGGAGCAGGGCATCGATCTGCGACGGGATCGCCAGGCACTACAGCGTCTGATCGAGGCGGCCGAGAAAGCCAAGATCGAGCTTTCCCAGGTTGTGGAGACCTCAATCAGCCTGCCGTTCATCACGGCAGACCAGACTGGTCCCAAACACCTGGAAACCAGACTCACCCGTGCGAAATTCGAGGAGCTCACAGCTGACCTCACCGAGCGGTGCATGAAACCATTCAGGCAGGCCCTGGCCGATGCCAAGTTGTCCGCGGATGATCTGGACGAGGTCATCCTGGTGGGCGGAGCCACCCGGATGCCGGTGATACAGGAACTCGTTCGCAAGCTCACGGGCAAGGAACCGCACCGTGGTGTGAACCCCGATGAAGTCGTGGCTGTTGGAGCGGCGATCCAGGCAGGCGTTCTCGCTGGCGAGGTCAAGGATGTGGTGCTACTCGACGTCACCCCGCTGTCGTTGGGCATCGAGACCTTGGGTGGCGTAACCACCAGGCTCATAGAGCGCAACACCACGATCCCGACCAGGAAGAGCCAGATATTCACGACGGCCGAGGATGGGCAGTCCGCAGTGGAGATCCATGTTCTTCAGGGTGAGCGCGAATTTGCCAGGGACAACCGCACCCTGGGTCGGTTCCAGCTCCAGGGCATCCCACCGGCGCCGAGAGGTGTGCCGCAGATCGAGGTCACCTTCGACATCGACGCGAACGGCATCGTGAACGTGACGGCCAAGGATCTTGGAACAGGCAAGGAGCAGAGGATCACCATAACGGCGTCCACTCAGCTGACCAAGGACGAAGTCGACCGGCTAGTTCGGGATGCTGAGAGATACGCAGCAGAAGACAAGAAGCGCCGTGAGGAAGTCGAGCTGAGAAACCAGGCAGACACCCTGGTCTACCAGACCGAGAAGACCCTCCGCGACATGAGCGACAAGATCAGCCCGGAGGATCGATCAAAGGTCGAAGCTGAACTCGAGAAGCTCAAGAAAGCTATTAAGGAGAATGACACGGCCTCGCTCGCCCGGTTCATGGACGAACTTAGGCAAGCTTCCTACCGGATGTCTGAGGAGCTGTACAAGAGATCCGCAGGCGCAGATGCCGGGCATGAACCCAGAGCGGCGAAGGAGCAAGGCGCGGGGAATGACGAGGAAGTCATAGACGCAGACTTCAAGACGGTGGATGGGGACAATAAGTGAGGTCAATACGCCATCAATTCGAACGGAGGTGTGAACAATGACCCTCATGAACTGGGATCCTTGGCGTGACCTGGCCGAACTCAGAGGGGCAGTGAACAGATTGTTCGAGGAGAGCCTCACCCGAGCTCCGGGTGAGCGAAGGGGGGATCTCGCCGGCGGGAACTGGCTGGTCCCAGTGGATATCATCGAGACTCCCGAGGAATTCGTTGTCAGGGCTGAACTCCCCGGGATGCGGCTTGAGGACATCGACATCACCATGGTCGAGGATCAGCTGACCATCAGAGGCAAGCGCACCGAGGAGAAAGAGGAGAAGGGCCGCAACTACTTGCGAGTCGAGAGGCGCACCGGGAGTTTCTATCGCACCCTGAACCTCACGGCCCCCATCGCGGGGGACCGGGTCCGGGCGACCTACAAGGCTGGGGTTCTCGAGATTCACCTTCCCAAGGCCGAAGACATCAAGCCCAAACAGATCAAGGTCGAAGTCCAGGACTAGAGTTGTCCGCATGCGTGGCCTGGGGCGGGGGCGGGGTGTCCCGCCCCCGCCTCACCTGCACCCAGAAGTCGTTCGGAAGCGAACACATTACATGAGTGGTGGTGTTCTTGTGATGACCGATGAGCGCAACCGCCCGGAGGAGGAGCAACACAATGAGGCCCTCCGGGAGGAACCGACGCAGAAAACGCCGCCTGAAGTGGAAGGCGGGAAACAGAGCCCCGATGCCCCCAGTTCTCCGGAGGAACAAGGGCCCAGTGTGGCTGAGAGGCTTAGCCAGGCTGAGGCGAAGGCCAACGAGAATTGGGACCTCTACCTCAGGGCGCGCGCCGACTTCGAAAACTACCAGCGCCGAACGGAACGGCACCTCGCCGCCAGCATTCGCGCGGGCAAGAAGGACCTCATCTTGAGGATCCTTGCGGTGGTCGACGACTTCGAGCGCGCCATCGCGGCGCAGGCCGACCGCGCAGCGCTGGTTGAGGGTATACAGATAACTCTCAGGAAGCTGATGGCAGCGCTGGCCGCCGAAGGTGTAGAGCCTATCGAAGCCGTGGGCAAGCCTTTCGATCCGTGCCTGCACGAGGCGGTTGCGGCGTGCGACGACCCCGCAGTCACTGTGGAGACCGTGGTGGACGAGTTGCTCCGTGGTTATACCTACGAGGGCGAACTCCTGCGGCCAACACTTGCTCGTGTCGCCAGGCCGAACAAAGACTAACCACCCGGCCTGGCCCGGGGGTGCCGAATGGAATTCAGAGACTACTACAAGATACTGGGCGTCAGGAAGGACGCCTCTGAAAAAGAGATAAAGGCCGCCTACCGGAAGCTCGCTCGGAAGTACCACCCGGATGTCAACCCCGGAGACCGAGCGGCTGAGGAGAGATTCAAGGAAATAAGTGAAGCGTACCAGGTGCTCTCCGATCCCGAGAAGCGGTCGCGCTACGATAACCTGGGGGCCAACTGGCAACATTACCAGAAGGCTGGTCCAGACACTTCGTGGTTCGGACCACGCAGGCCGGGACAGACGGGATACCGCCGCGCGACGTTCACCTTCGGTGATTTGTCCGACGCGGACTTCAGCGACTTCTTCAGGCAGTTCTTTGGGGACTTCGGGGGCCTGGGCGACAGCGAGGTATTCCGCACAAGGCCGGCTCAGACTCGCGATGCCGAGCATGAACTCGAAATCAGCCTCGATGAGGCGTACCTTGGCGGAGAACGCTCTCTGGAGATAACAGATCCTTCAGACGGCTCCACCCGGCGCATAGTCGTCACTATCCCCGCAGGAATCCGCCCAGGCGCGACACTCAGGGTGGCAGGTGAAGGGCCCATGGGTTCGCGAGGCAGGGGCGATCTGTACCTCAGGATTGCCGTCAGGCCTCATCCGAGGTTTGAACTGTCTGGAGACAACATCAGAACTGAGGTCAGGGTCCCTCTGACCCGGGCGGTCTTAGGCGGGGAAGTGCAAGTTCCAACTCCCGGAGGAGGCAGGGTGGCCGTCACGATTCCCCCTGAGACCCAGAACGGGCAGGTCCTGAGACTCCGGGGCCAGGGCATGCCTGTGCTCAAGAGCGGCCGGCGCGGTGACCTCCTGGTCCGCGTCACAGTGGAAATGCCCAAGAACCTTACTGACCAGGAGCGCGATCTCTTCAGGCAGCTCGCACGGACTCGACCTTAGGGCGGTGTTTCCACCTAAAGGAGGGATACGATTGAGGCTCGACCGGTTGACTGTGAAATCACAGGAGGCCATACAACGGGCGAAGGCTATCGCGGAGGAGCGGCAACACCAGTACATTGAGCCTCTCCACCTTCTAGCCGCCCTCGTGGACCAAAAAGAAGGAATCGTCGTGCCCATCTTGGGCAAACTCGGCGTTGCAGCTGCCGCAGTGGACCGCGAGATCGAGACGCAAATGGATCGGGTTCCCAAGGTGTACGGGCAGGAGCCCGGACAGTACATCTCGCGGAGCACCGAGCGCATCTTGGACGCCGCGACCGCGGAAGCCGACAGGCTGCGAGACGATTATGTGAGCACCGAGCACATACTCCTCGCCCTAGCTGCGGACGACAGTCCGGCCGGGGTCGCCCTGCGCTCGCTCGGGGTGTCTCGTGATTCCATCTTCCGCGCACTTGCGGATGTGCGTGGGACGCACCGGGTTACTGACCCGAATCCCGAGGAGAAATACCAGGCGCTCGCAAGGTACAGCCGCGACTTGACCGACCTCGCGCGTCGCGGTGATCTGGATCCGGTGATTGGGCGGGACGATGAGGTGCGCCGGGTGATACAGGTCCTGTCCAGGAGGACCAAGAACAACCCGGTCCTGATAGGGGAACCTGGCGTTGGGAAGACCGCGATCGTGGAAGGGCTCGCCCAGCGCATCGTGGCGAAAGACGTTCCGGAAGGGCTGCGCGACAAGCGTCTGGTCGCCCTCGACCTCGGCGCCCTCATAGCAGGCACCAAGTACCGGGGCGAGTTCGAGGACAGGCTCAAAGCCGTCCTTCGAGAAATCAGCGAGGCGCAGGGGCAGATCATCCTCTTCATCGACGAACTCCACACCCTGGTGGGCGCGGGCGCAGCGGAGGGAGCGATCGACGCGTCAAACATGCTCAAGCCCGCCCTGGCCAGGGGCGAACTGCGGTGTGTCGGCGCCACGACGATAAACGAATACCGTAAACACATCGAAAAGGACGCTGCGCTCGAGAGGCGGTTCCAGCCGATCATGGTGTCCGAGCCGTCCGTCGAGGACACCATCGCGATCCTGAGGGGGCTGAAAGAGAAGTACGAGGTCCACCACGGCGTGCGCATCAAAGACTCTGCCCTGGTGGCCGCGGCGGTGCTTTCCAACCGGTACATCACTGACAGATTCCTGCCTGATAAGGCCATCGACCTCGTGGACGAGGCGGCGTCGCGGTTGCGGATCGAGATAGACAGCCTGCCCGCTGAGATCGATGAAATCCAGAGGCGCATCGTGCAGCTGGAGATCGAGCGGCAGGCCATGGAGAAAGAGGAAGACCAGGCCTCACGGGAACGTCTTGACCGGATCCTCTCCGAGTTGGCTTCCTTGCGCGAGCAGGCCGACGCGATGAAAGCCCACTGGCAGCAGGAGAAGGACGCCATTGGGCGGATCCGCGCGGTCAAGGAGAGAATCGAGCAGACGAAGCTCGAGGAGCAGGCGGCAGAGCGCGCCGGGGACCTAGCACGGGCCGCAGAACTCCGGTACGGCGTCCGGCTGGACCTCGAGAAACAACTCGAACGGGCCAACCAGGCCGTCTCGGACTTGCAGAAGGGCCGACGCTTCCTCAAAGAGGAAGTAGAAGAAGAGGACATCGCCGAAGTGGTTGCCAAGTGGACGGGAATCCCCGTCTCAAAGCTTCTGGAAGGTGAGACCCAGAAACTGCTCCATATGGATGCCCTGCTCGCACGGCGAGTCGTGGGACAGGACGAGGCCATCAGGGCGGTATCCAACGCAGTCAGGCGGGCGAGGTCCGGGCTTTCCGACCCCAACCGACCGATCGGATCTTTCATCTTCCTCGGGCCGACCGGGGTCGGAAAGACTGAGCTTGCGAAGGCCCTGGCTGAGTTCTTGTTCGATGATGAGCGGGCGATGATCAGGATAGACATGTCCGAGTATCAGGAGCGTCACACTGTTGCGAGGCTGATAGGGGCACCTCCGGGGTACGTAGGGTATGAGGAAGGTGGGCAACTCACGGAGGCCGTGCGTCGTAGGCCCTACTCAGTGGTTCTCCTAGACGAGATCGAAAAGGCCCATTCCGAGGTCATGAACGTACTTCTCCAGTTGCTCGATGACGGCCGGCTCACCGACGGTCACGGCCGCACTGTGGATTTCCGCAATACCGTCGTAATAATGACGTCCAACCTGGGGAGCCACTACATCACCGAGTTGGGAGGCGGAGACGACGAGGAGATGAGAAGGCTTGTCCTCGACACTCTCCGCGCTGCTTTCCGGCCTGAATTCCTGAACCGCATCGACGAGGTCATCATCTTCAACCGTCTTGGGCAGTCAGAGATCGAGCGGATCGTCGATATCCAGCTGAACATGGTGGCGAACCGTGTCCGAGACCGTGGGTTCTCTATCACGTGGACCCCAGCGGTCCGGCAGTTCCTGGCCCAGGCGGGCTTCGACCCAGTGTATGGCGCCCGGCCGCTCAAAAGAGCGGTCCAGAGGCACCTCGAGAACCCACTCTCCCTCGAGGTTCTCAAAGGTAGGTTCGGGAAAGGAGCAGATATCCGGGCGGATGTTGACCCCACCGGAGAGTCCATCCAGTTCAATACCGTGAATGAGGAGGTCCGGGCCTAGCCCGGACCTTTTTCAATTCTCCAGTGCCATCTAGCATCAGCTGCCCCCCTGCCCCGCCTCGCGTGGGAACTCCATCCACTCTCATCCGTCTCAATGCGTGTGGGGTTGGGTGGACTGCGCACCGCACTGTAATAAAGAATATTGCATCAACCGGCCTTGAGCAGGAGTTTCCATTCTGACAAGGAATACTCCACCATACAGGGGGCGATTGGCATGGGGACCTGCTCTCAGGATGTCGAGGGGCTGATTGCGCAATGTGCCGAGGGTGAAGCTCTCGCTTGGCAAGAGCTGGTCTCGAGCTATGCGCCCTATGTCTATTGCATCATCACCCACCTTTTTGGGTCCGCCGGCGAGAGTGCTGACGACATTTTTCAGGCAGTCTTCACCAAGCTGTACCTGAATCTCGACAAGTTCGACGGGCGCAGCAGTTTCCGCACTTGGTTCACCACGCTTGTGCGGAACGTGTGCATCGACTACATGAGGTCTCACAGGGCTATCACGGCCCGGGAGAGCCTGTCGCCGCTTCCCGACGGGGCGGATACGCTCTCCGAGGAGACGCTGTACGATCAAGAGATCGCGGCGCTCGCCGAGAGCCTCGACCTCAAGCTCGCCATGGCCGAATTGCCCCCGGAGGCCAGGCGTCTCCTTTATCTCCGCTTCTACCGCGATCTCTCTTACTCCGAGATTGCCAGGCTCACAGGCCGGCCGGAGAACTCCATCTCCGTCATGGTGGCAAGGACCCTTGCCCGTCTCAGGCGAATCCTCTCCCGTGATCCCGAAACGCAGCAAGGAGGTTGTTCAAGTTGACCTGCCCAGATGAGAATGTTCTCGCATTCTACGCCTTGGCTGCTCTCGACCCAAAGCGGTCGTCACAGATCACAGCGCATCTCGCCGAGTGCCCCTCTTGCCGCCATGAGACCGAACGCCTGTTGGGTCTTGCGCGCGCGCTCCGGGGAACACTTCCATGGCGTGAGCCTCCCAAGTCAGTGGTTGCGGACGCGATACTCTCATCCGGCCCCCGTGCGGGCCGTGCCCTCTCGCAGCATGGAGAGCCCTCAGCTGCCCTGAGCTGGACCAAGATCCCCGCAAAGGCCACCCGGGCGCGAGAGGGAGCTCCCCCCGACGGATCCAGCATCCGAGCGGCCGTCGAAGGCGACTGCATCCGGGGACAGGTTTTCGATCTTCCCGGTGAGGATGCGACAGACGTGACCGTCTTACTTGTGAATGAGTCAGGTCATGTGGTCAGAGAGACTCAGGCAGACAGGCTGGGGTGCTTTGAGTTCCGAGGCGTCCCGGCAGGGGTGTGCACTATCCTCGCCGACTGCCGGGGGCGGTTCGCCGTGGAACAGATTGAGCTGGAAGTCGCCAGCGACGCAAGGCGGTGAATGGCCACGTACTCGCGCGAGGAGGAACTCGAGCGACTCCTCTCCGAAGGCCGCGCCAGAGAGGTCTTGGTTCTCGCGTCCGAACTCGAAGCCCAGTACAGGGCTGCAGGGGACAAACCCGGCGTTGCCGCCGCACAGCTTGTGGTTGCACAAGCCTATTCCCAGCTGAGCCAATTTGACGAGGCTATCTCCTCCTACCGGACCGCCCAGAGAGTCTTCCAGTCGATTGGATCGGCGGAGCAAGCCGCCCGGGCCGACATGGGCCTGGGCGATGTCTTTTTGGCAAGGACCGACTACTCTTCGGCGTTCGAATGCTATTCGAAGGCCGGCACGGCGTTCCGAGCTCTTGGCCTTGTACGCGACCTCCTCATGTCTCGCCTCCGGGAGGCCCAGGCCTTGATGTTCTCAGGCGACTTCGACCGGTCACTTTCACTGGCAATCGAATGCAGGCAGAATGCGCTGGACGCCCGGGACGACGCGGCAGTGGCCAAGGCAGACAAGATCCGGGGCACCGTTCTCTGGTACCAGGATGAATACCAGTCTGCACTGACAGCGTTGGAGCAAGCGCGCTCGAGGTTCAATGCCCTGGGGATGGTGAAGGACGCCGCGGCGTGTGACAACAACATGGCGCTCATCTACTGGAAGCTCAACCTCCACCAAGAAGCCCTCGATTTGTTTGTACGGGCGCGAGGGGCTATGGCGGCAGCAGGCATGCGGATGGAAGCCGCAACTGTCGACCTCAACATCGGCCTGGTGTCGATGAGCATGCGGAACTACGAAGACGCCCTGACACACCTCGAATCCAGCGATGCAGTGTTCAGAGAGCTTGGAGTACGGGCGAAGTCCGCGTGGGCTCGGTATTACCGGGCGAAGATCCATCTGGAGCTCGGTCAGCCTGAGGAAGCCTTGACGCTTCTGGATGCGGCGCGGGAGGTCTTTGAGGCGCAGGGCGTGGAAGTCTACTACCGCCAGGTAGACATATTGCGTGCCCGGGCCCTTTTCGACCTCGGTAGGCATGAGGAGGCGCTTTCTCTATACGAAGCCTCTCTGGAGTGTGGGATTCGCCACAAGGTCCCAGACATGATCTTCCCGTCTCTCTACGGGCGCGGTTGCGTCCTTGCCCGGTGCCTTCCCGAGCAGGCATATCGGGAGTTCGAAGCTTCGATAGACGAAATAGAAGGCATCCGTCTGGGCCTGGACAGGGATAGGCTGAAGACCGGATTCGTGTCAGACAAGATGCAGGTATACGACGCCATGATCTCTCTCTGCTTGAGGACCGGGCGGATCAGGTCCGCCCTGGATTACGTAGACCGAGCGAAAGCCCAGTCGATGCGAGATCTCATGGCCTGCGGACGCATGCACGGACACGACATCCGTCTGGGGAGCCTCGAGCGTCTCACGGCGGACGGAGCCTTGATCGAATACTGGGTATCCGGCGACAGAGTGATCGTGTTCGCCCTCACCGCGGACGATCTGTTCGTTCACGACGACCCGACCGCCGCCCGGAGTCTGGCCCAGGCAGCGGCGTGGGTCTCGCACGACATGTGGATCATGGAGACATCCACCCCCGACTTCATCCGCCGGAACCTGAGCCAGCTTGTCTCTTCGTTTCAGGAGCACTCGCGATGCCTGTACGAGACGCTCTTCGCCCCTCTCCGGTGCAGGCTTCCTGGGGTGAGCCGGCTGTTCATCGTCCCTCATGGCCCTCTCCACTATCTCCCTTTCCACGCCCTCTTCGACGGCAGCCGCTACCTTGCTGACTCTTACGAGGTCTGCTACGGTCCAAGCGGGCGGATTCTGAGTTCGTGCATGGCTTCCGAGAAACGAGCAATGAGAAGCTGCCTGGTAGTGGGTGTACCTGGGGATGACCTTCCGTTCGTTCAGGCGGAATGTGAAGCAGTGGCGAAGTGTTTCGGCGAAGCCTCCCTCGTGCTCTCTGGGGAAGAAGCGACGAGAGAGCGAGTTCTCAACTCGTGCGGCAGCTTCGACGTTATCCATCTGGCAGGGCACGGGGCTTTCCGGGGCGACAACCCAATGTTCTCCGGAATAGCACTCCACGATTCGGACATCACTGCGTCGGACGTGATGGGGCTTGCGCTCTCCGCGTCCCTCGTCACTCTATCCGCCTGCGACTCAGGCAGAGCGAGAGTCCTCTCCGGCGACGAACATCTCGGGTTCGTGCGCGGGTTTTTCCAGGCGGGAGTATCCTCTCTCGTGGTGAGTCTGTGGAAGGTGAATGATGAGTCCGCGAGCATGCTTGTGGGGAGGTTCTATGAAGGGGTTCGAGCAGGCCTCCCTGTGGGGAAGTCCCTGCGCAGCGCGGAGCTCTCAGTGAAAGAGGAGCTTTCCCACCCGTACTACTGGGCGCCGTTCGTCCTCATCGGGGATCCGGGGTAATCAGGGCAACCGCCTCCACGTGGGAGGTGTTCGGGAACATGTCCAACGGCTGCACGGACCTCGTCCGATACCCCAGCTCGTTCAGGAAACCCAGGTCTCTGGCGAGCGTCTCGGGATCACACGATACGTACACCGCGCGGGACGGCTTCATCTCCGCTGTAGCAACAAGGACCTCCCTATCGCATCCTGCCCGCGGGGGATCCAGAACCACCACATCGGGCTTGAGGCCACGGGCCATCAAGTCACCGAGGATCGTTTCGGCGCGTCCCGCGATGAACTGGGCGTTGCCAACCCTGTTGGCGCGGGCGTTCACCCGCGCGTCCCGCACCGCCTCCTGCACCGCCTCCACACCCACCACATGCGCACAATCCCCCGCAAGGCAGATGGACATGAGTCCCGTGCCACAGTACACATCGAGCAAGGTCTCGGTGCCTGTGAGTGACGCGCTGGCTTCGACCGTATCGACCAGCCGCTCCGTCTGAGCCAGGTTTACCTGAAAGAAAGACTCCGCCGAGATGATGAACCGCCGGTCCCTCACGCACTCCGTGATAGTCTCCCGGCCGTGGAGGAGTGAAGCTCGCCCGAGCCAGTTAGCTCCCTTTCGCGCAGGAGAGACCGCGACATGCACAGAGACGATACTGGCCTTCAGATGTGCGAGGCTCCGTGCGACCGCATCAAACCCAGACAAGTCCCGAGAGGCAGTCACGAGGATGACCATCACTTCTTTGGTGCATGAGGAGACTCTCACCGCAGCATGGTGCAGGCTTTCGGGGCCTACCCGGATCCCTGACCCTTCGGGGCTGTTCAGGACCTTGCGGAGAAGCTGGCCGGCCTCATTCACTTCCCCCATCGCAAGCCCGCATAGGTCCACGTCCACCACCAGGTGTGTGCCTGCCGGCCTGAACCCCACAACCCTGGTCCCGTCCGCTTTCTCGTCCAGTGCGAACTGGACGCGATTGCGGTACCCATCGATAACCGGCGCAGGCAGACACGGTGCGACGTCGACATCTGCAATGTGCCCGATCCGTCGGAAGGCCTCGCGAACTCTTCGAGTCTTGAACGAGAGTTGGGCATGGTAAGCCACGTGCCGGAGTTGACATCCGCCGCACCTGCCGAAAGAGGGACACCCGGGGTCCACCCGAACCTCTGACGCCCTCTCAACCGAGACCAACTTAGCCACGGCGAAAGTCCTGCGCACCTCTGAAACCCGGACCAGTGCCAGGTCCCCCGGAACTGTGCCCGGAACGAACACCGCGAGTCCGTCCGCCCGCCCCACCCCGGCGCCATCGTGGGCAACCCCGGTCACCTCGACTGAAACGACATCTCCGGGCACGAGAGGAGCTCTGACTCTCGCCAAGAGACCACCTCCAGATGAGCTGGAAAGCGCGGCTGAACCCCGCACCGCGAGGCGATGCGAGGTCCAGCCTTGAAGCCAACGGCTTTTCACGTGGGTTACGCCATGGCCTGTTCGAGGGGGACATACTCCATCTCGTGCGCCTCCGCTACAGCCTTGTATGTCACAACCCCGTTTATCACATTCACGCCCTTCGCGAGCGCTCGATCCTCGCGGATCGCAGCGGCATAACCCTGGCTGGCGATCCGGACTGCATACGGCAGCGTTGCGTTGGTCAGGGCGAAAGTGGACGTGCGCGCAACCGCCCCAGGCATGTTTGCGACAGAGTAGTGGACAACCCCGTGTTTTACGTACACCGGGTTGGAGTGGGTGGTCGGGTGATCAACCGTCTCGACGCACCCACCCTGGTCAATCGCGACGTCCACTATGACTGACCCGGGTTTCATCGTCTTGACCATGTCCTCCGACACGAGCCTCGGAGCCTTCGCACCGGGGATGAGGACGCCGCCTATCAGGAGATCAGCGGACTTGACAGCCTCAGCGATGTTGTATGTGTTGGACATCAAGGTCTCCACAGTGCCTCTGAATATGTCATCCAGGTAACGCAGGCGGTCGGCGGCTTTGTCGAGTATCGTCACACGCGCGCCCATGCCCACCGCCATCTTGGCGGCGTTGGTCCCGACCGTCCCTCCACCGATGATGACAACCTCGGCCGGGGGCACACCGGGCACTCCACCTAGGAGCATACCTCTGCCCCCGTGAACCTTCTCGAGAAAATGCGCACCAACCTGGACGGACATCCGACCTGCAACTTCGCTCATGGGAGTGAGGAGAGGCAAGGACCCGTTGTCCAGCTGGATGGTTTCGTACGCTATGGAGACGATCTTCTTCCTCATGAGCATGCGGGTAAGCTCGGGCTCAGGGGCAAGATGCAGGTACGTGAAGAGGATCTGCCCTTCGCGGAACAAGTCATACTCGGCGGGCAGCGGCTCCTTGACCTTCATGATCATCTCTGCCTCGGCAAAGACGTCATGTGCCGTCGGAGCGATCCTGGCCCCCGCTGAGATATACTCCTCGTCCGATACTCCGCTTCCAACCCCGCCGCCCTTCTCGACTATCACTGTGTGCCCGAACTTCACGAGTTCAGCCACACCGGCCGGAGTAATAGCTATCCGGTTTTCGTTGTCCTTAATCTCCTTGGGAACGCCGACTATCATTGAATCCTACCCCCTATGTCCGCCCGGGCATTATCCAGATTCGGATAGTTCATTTCGTCACCAAGTCCGAGTTACCTTCCGGTTCCCTCTGCAAGCCTCTCTCGGAGGATCCTGTTGGTTGCCTCCGGGTTCGCACGTCCTCTGGTTTCTTTCATGACCTGCCCTACCAGGAAGGTCAATGCCTTCTCCTTGCCACCACGGAAGTCAGAAACCGGACCTGGGTTGGCCGCGATCACCTTATCAACCACAGCCACCAGCTGTGCTTCATCGCTGATCTGCACCAGTCCTCGTTCCCGGACTATCTCCTCTGGACTTCTACCTGTGCCGAAGATGTCCTCCAGGACGGACTTCGCGATCTTCCCGCTGATTCGTCCAGTCTTGATCAGCGAAAGCGTCTCGACAAGGTGGGAAGGGCGAACCGGGCAAGACTCGAAGTCTCCTCCCGAAGCGTTCAAAGCCGCGGACAGCTCCCCCAGCATCCATTTGGCGATCTCCCGGGCGTCACCGCCCAAGCCAACGGCCTCCTCGAAGAACCTGGTCATGGCCGGGGAATCTGCTATCAGGCCCGCGTCATACTCGGGGATTCCGAGCTCCCGCACGTATCTCCCGCGCCTCGCGTCTGGCAGCTCCGGCATAGACTCTCGGATGGACTCGACCCACTCCCGCCCGATTTCGAGCGGCACGAGGTCAGGCTCTGGGAAGTACCGGTAGTCATGGGCTTCCTCCTTGCCCCTCATCCTTACCGTCTCACCGCGCTCGTCGTCCCAGTGCCTGGTCTCGCGGGTAACGTGCTCTCCAGATTTGAGGAGCGCTATCTGCCGGGCGGCCTCGAACTCTATAGCCCTGTGTACTGCACGAAAGGATGCGATATTCTTGAGCTCGGTCTGGGTGCCAAACTCGCTCGCTCCCACAGGCCGGACTGAGACATTGGCCTCGCACCTCATGGAGCCTTCCTCCATCTTGCAGTCGGAAACCCCGATCGCCAGCAGAACCGAGCGAAGCTTGTTCAAATAGGCGCGGGCTTCGTCGGCGGACCGCATGTCCGCCTCGGACACTATCTCCATGAGGGGAATCCCGGCGCGATTGAAATCCACCAGCGAGTGGGTGGCGGCAATTATGTCCTCCCCTGCGTGAAGTGACTTCCCGGTCTCCTCCTCAAGATGGACACGGCGTATGCGGATACGTTTCTGCTCCCCGTCCACGTCGATGTCGAGGTACCCGTTCCTCCCAATAGGCAGGTCGTACTGGGATATTTGGTAGTTCTTTGGCAAGTCCGGGTAGAAGTAGTTCTTCCGGTCGAACTTGCTGAACTCCGCAACTTGGCAGTTGAGAGCAAGTGCGGTCCTGATCGTGAACTCCAGCGCCCGCTTGTTGAGTACAGGGAGGACACCCGGCATCCCGAGACAGATTGGACATGTCTGGGTGTTGGGGGCCGCCCCGAACCGGGTCGGACACCCGCAGAACACCTTGGATTCAGTCAAGAGCTCAGCATGGACCTCGATGCCCACGACGGTTTCGTACTCTGATGCCACTACGCGTCCCTCCTTCCGGCCACGGAAGGCCTCATATCCGCGATGCCAAGCGCCCCTTCCAAAGTGTGCGCGATCCGGATCAGGGTCCCTTCCTCGAAGAGTCTGCCGACGAAGTGGATCCCGCAAGGAAGCCCGGATGAGAACCCGCAGGGCACAGAGACCGCCGGGGCGCCAGTCAGGTTCGCGGTTATGGTATAGATATCGGAAAGGTACATGGCGAGAGGGTCCTCTACCCTTTCCCCCAGCTTGAATGGGACAGTGGGCGATGTCGGAGACACCACGCAGTCGCACCGCTCGAAGGCATTCGCAAGGTCCTGTCTGAGCAGGGTTCTGACCTTGAGGGCCTTGAGGTAGTAGGCATCGTAGTAACCGGAACTCAGGGCGTAGGTGCCCAACATGATCCGCCGCTTGACTTCCGGCCCGAATCCCTCGCTTCTGGTGCGCTTCATGAGGCTGACCACATCCTGACTCCCTCTTGCGCGCAGTCCATACCTTATCCCGTCGTACCGCGCCAGGTTCGATGAGGCCTCAGCCGGGGCGACGAGGTAGTAGGTGGCGAGGGCATATTCCGAATGGGGCAGTGTCACATCGATCACTTCAGCTCCCAGGCCTTCCAGGGCCCTTACCGCCCCCTCCACCAAAGACCGCACCTCAGGGTCCATTCCCGGCCCGAAGTACTCGCGGGGCAGGCCGATCCTGAGCCCACGCACGCCTCGGTCGAGGAATCCTGTGTAATCCGGGGCCGGCTCGGACACGCATGTGGAGTCCATTGGGTCCGGGCCGGCAATCACATTCATCACCATTGCGCAATCCCGGACATCCCGGGTCAGAGGCCCTATCTGATCGAGCGAGGATGCGAAGGCCACAAGGCCGTACCTGGAGACCCTGCCGTATGTGGGCTTGAGTCCCACAACACTGCAGAAGGAGGCGGGCTGCCGGACGGACCCCCCCGTGTCAGAGCCAAGTGCAGCCACAGCCTCGCCGGCGGCGACGGCTGCCGCCGAGCCTCCGCTCGAGCCGCCGGGGACCCGGCTTGGATCCCATGGGTTCCTGGTTGGGTGGAACCTGGAGTTCTCGGTGGAGGAACCCATGGCGAACTCGTCCATGTTGGTCTTTCCGATCATCACCGCGCCGCCATCGACCAACCTCTTGACGACAGTAGCATCGTAGGGAGGTACGAACTCGGAAAGTATGGCCGAGCCGCAGGTGGTGGGAATCCCCCTGGTGCACATGTTGTCTTTGATGGCTATGGGGATCCCAGCTACAGGGCTGATGGCGCTCCCTTGCCGCCTGGCGTCTCTGATCATTCGATCCGCCTGCCGCGCTCGGGCAAGGGCTTCTTCTTCCGGCGCGAGGTTGAGGAACGACTGAATCATCCCTTCAGTCTCTTCGATCCTCTCCAGCACCGACCGGGTGATCTCCTCTGAGGAGACCTCTCCGTTCTCGAGCAGGTCGTGGAGTGCGTGCATCGTCATGTCGCAGAGTCTCACTGGCTGTCTGCCTCCTCTGTGTCCACTATGCGAGGAACCCTGAAGAACTCCCCATGCCTGTCTGGGGCGTTCGCAAGCGCCTCGCCCTGTGGAAGAGACGGGCGGGCAACATCCTCCCGGAACACATTCACAATCGGAAGGGCGTGTGCTGTGGGCTCCACACCTTCCGTGTCAAGTTCCGCAAGCTTGTTCACGTAGTCGATGATTTTGGAGAGTTCAACCCCGATACGCTCAAGGTCGTGGCCGGAAAACGCCAGCCTCGAGAGGTTCGCCACGTGTTGCACCTGTTCCCTGGATATGGTCATCTCAACCACCACCTTAGACTGTCTGGCCAGCCCTTTTCACCAGTCCGGCGAATTCGTTCTCCGACAGAACAGTAACGCCGAGCTCCCTCGCCCGGGCGAGCTTGGACCCGGCGTCCTCACCTGCGACAACATAGTCAGTCTTCCTGCTCACGCTGGAAGC
>JANLFS010000050.1:22768-24544 GCA_024655925.1 Bacillota bacterium
GTCAGCTTCCAGCGTGAGCAGGAAGCTGCCCTTCCTCCCAGCCGCTCGACCAGGGTCTCGGCCTCAGATCTGGTGAACCCGGACAGGGCGCCAGTGAAAACGAAGGTCTTTCCCGCGAACTCGGGAGCAGCTTTCTGGGCGGTTCTCGCAGGTTCCTCATCGGACATCCTGACTCCGGCCTGGACGAGTCTTCTGATGGTCGCCCGGTTGGAGTCGGATGAGAAGAATGAGACCACGCTCCTCGCTATCTTCTCCCCGATGGTTTCCACAGCAGTGAGATCTCCGACGCCCGCGGAGGCGAGAGCGTCCATTGACCGGAAATGGCCCGCTAGGAGCTTGGCCACATTCTCGCCAACATGCCTGATCCCCAGGGCAAAGATTAGCCTGGCCAGAGGATTGCTCTTGCTCGCCTCGATCTGGGCAAGCAGGTTGTCAGCGGATTTCTCCCCCATCCTGTCTATCTGCATGAGGGCGTCACGGGTCAGGTAGTATATGTCGGAGACGTCTGAGACGAGGCCCGCCTCCATGACCCGCTCCACCGTGGACGGTCCGAGCCCATCGATGTTCATGGCGTTCCTCGACGCGAAATGGATGATCCGCTCACGCAGCACTGCGGGGCATGAGAGGCCCACACACCTCGCGGCAGCCTCGCCTTCCTCCCTCACCACCGGAGACCCACACTCCGGGCACGTTCGGGGCATGTGGAACTCCCGCTCTGCGCCTGTCCGCCTTTCTGAGAGCACTCGCACGATCTCGGGTATCACGTCCCCAGCTCGCTGAATCACGACGGTGTCACCGATCCTGACGTCTTTCGCGCGCACGTAGTCCTCGTTGTGTAACGTCACACGTGACACCGTGACTCCGCTTAGCTCCACCGGGTCAAGCTCAGCCGTTGGAGTGAGCACCCCGGTCCGCCCCACCTGGACTACAATGTCCCGCACAACCGTCGTGCTTTGCCGCGCGGGGTACTTGTAGGCCGTGGCCCACCTGGGGCTCCTGGCGGTGAACCCGAGTTCCCGCTGGAGATCGAGTCTGTTCACCTTGACCACGATGCCGTCGATCTCGTAGGGGAGTCTGTCACGGAGAGAACCGATGCGGTCGCGAAACCCCAGAACCTCCCCGATGTCGCGGCAGAGCTTGATCTCGTGATTCACCCGAAACCCCATGCCTCTCAACCATTGCAGCGCGTCCCAATGGGTCTCAAACTCCGTGCCGCTTGCCCCAGCCAGGTAGTAGATGAACACATTGAGCTTGCGCGAGGCAGTGATTCTAGGATCCAGCTGCCTGAGCGAACCGGCGGCCGCATTTCGCGGGTTCGCAAAGAGGGGTTCGCCGCGGGACGCCCGATCGCGATTGAGCCTCTCGAAATCCGCCCGAGCCATGTAGACCTCGCCTCTGACCGTTAGACTCGTGGGTGCGCCCGCAGGAAGAAGAAGAGGGATGGCCCTGACAGTCCGGAGGTTCTCAGTGACGTTCTCGCCGCGTTCCCCATCTCCGCGGGTTGCGCCCACGGCGAAACGGCCGTCCTGGTACGTGAGGGAGATCGCAAGCCCATCGATCTTGGGTTCAGCGACATACTCCACGCTCGAAAGCCCGGTGCCGCGCCTGACTCTCGCATCGAACGCAGAGAGCGACTCCTCGTCGAAGACGTTGTCCAGAGACAGCATTGGGATCTCGTGCGTCACAGGCTCGAAGGCACCGGACACCTCCCCTCCCACCCGCCTCGACGGAGAATCAGGATCGAAGAGCTCAGGATGGGCTTCCTCGAGTTCGATC